>CAIOFO010000147.1 GCA_903857685.1 uncultured Alphaproteobacteria bacterium | reverse complement strand
CTTCAGTTCGCCGGTCTTGGCGTCCAGCGCCACCACGTCGCGGCGCGAGCCGGCGGTGGTATAGACGGTGCCGTTGACCTCGATCGGGGTGCCTTCCAGCTTGTATTCCGGATGGGCGCCCATCTGGTCGGTCTTGAACTGCCAGGCCACTTCCAGCTTGTTGAAGTTGGAGCCGTTGATCTGGTCGAACGGCAGATAGCGCGATCCCGACGGATCGGCGAAATACATGGGCCAGTCGCCCTTGGCCGTCGAAGGCTGGCCGTACGGCGCGGTTTGCGCGCCCGCCGGAGCGGCGATCACGCCGAGCAGCAGTGCCACCGGCGCCGTGCACAACAGTCCATGCTTCAACAACTTGTAACCCGACATGCGTTTCATCCTTGATTTTGTAGACAGCTTCCCCACCCCCGGACGTTTTGCCCTAGGGTTCCCAGCCGTCTTTTAGTCGCAATTGCAAAGACTGGATAGCGCTGTTCAGAAATTTTCTTGCCTGAAAATATGCTGCACCGCAACCAGATCAGCCGGCCTTTGCCGATGACAGCCGATCCTTGATGCCCAATGCCGATGTCCAGCGCTGCAACCGCCTGCGGTTAAACAGGAAGGTGAAAACATTGCCGATCAGCAGCGCCACTTCCGGCGTGAAATAGTAATCGCCGACATGGCTGTCGGGAAAATACAGCAGCCCGACCAGCGCGCCATAGGCGACCTGGCGCCAGCGGCCGAGCGGCACGGTGCGCGGCTCGGTCAGCATGACAAAGATGAAGAAGCAGAAAGCGGAATGGACCGTCATCATGGTGAGCGATGTGCCGGCCCGCGCCCAGGGATTGCTCGCCACCGTCAAGCCCAGCACCACCACGGAGAAGCTGATCAGCAGTTCGTAATAATGCAGCCGCGTCAGCACCAGCACGCCGCCCAGAATGATCAGCGGCAGGATGGTGGAATTGTCTCCCACCCACCAACTGACCGAACCCTTGAGCAGCAGCCCCGCCAGCGCGACGCCGAAGGCGGCGGGATTGAAGATGTGCTTCTTGCCGGTGGCCAGGATGTATTTGGACGCCATCGCCCAGGCGCAGCTGAAAACCAGAAAGCCCGTGGCGGTGAGGTCGGTCGGCGCCGCAGGGGTGACGATCAGCGTCAGGATCATGGCGCTGATGCAAACCGATTCCCAGTTGGACCTGGCGCCAAAGACGCGGGCGAAGGCTTCATTGGCGGCAAAGCAGCTGACCAGCGCCACCACCACCGAGAAGGCGATATTGAGCGGCAGCGGACGCACGATGCCGTACCAGGCCAGGGCGATGGAAGCCACAACCAGCGCGGCAAGATAATACAGCGTCAGCCGGTAGGTCAGAATGCGGCGAAACAGGGTCACTGAAAATTTCCTGGCAATTTCATGGCAATTTCACTGGCGCGTCCGCTCGTCATTCCTGGCGATTGCCGACATTGCCTTTGACGTCCCCCTGCCCCGGTATTTTCCCTCGCGCCGGTTGCGGCAATTCTTGTGCAATTTGCGCCGCTTACCAGCCGCAAAGAGACTTTAAACATTTTGGGAAGTCAACATGCGGCACGGGGGTTTCCCCCCGGCTTTACTGGGAAATCGTCACCCGCGCCGCCGCGCTGCTGCCGTCCGGGGCCTTGTTGATATTCATGCTGGCCTTGGCGCCGGGCCTCAGCATCGAGACATCACCCGGAAGCTGGGCCACCACCGGCACATTGGCGGGAACGTCGAATTCGGTCTCGCCGATGCAGCCCTTGCCGTCGCCGCCCGGCGCCTCGGAGGCGCGGCCGGTGCAGCCCGGCGTGCCCGGAGCGCCTGCGCCGTGGAAACTGAGCTTGATGATCGGCACACCGCCACTGCTGCCCACCTGTTTCACCGTGGCATCGGTCATCACTTCTTTCACGGTGGCGTTGGTCATCACCTGGCCCGGCTGGGTCATGGGAAATTGTCCCTCGCCGCCCGGCGCGCTGAAGATGCGGATCTCGTTGGCGTGAATTTTTCCGTCGGGACCGCGGGTGCCGCCCGAAGCGATAAAATCGCCCGGCTTGATGTCGGCCAGGGTCTTCTTGACGCTCATGGTGATGCGGGCATTCGGCGCCAGGGCGGCCGCGACCACGCTGCCGTCATTGGCCTTCAGGGTCAGGGTCTTGCCGTCAAAGGACTGGATGACCCCGGCCACCGGCGGCGCGGGCGGACCGGCATTTTGCGCCCAAGCTGGCACGCCAAGAATGGCGGGCGCGGTCAGCAGAAGCATTACCGTCAGTGTGGAAATACGCATGGTGATCTCCCCGTTCGCCCGGTGGGCGGCGCTTGTTCCCGGCAAGGTGTACCCCGCGCGCGTGACGGACGGAAGCGGGGCGGCTGAAGTCAGGCGGTTTGGCCATAAAAAAAGAGCCCGGCTCGCGCCGGGCTCCCGACCGTCCAACGGCGCCTTAGCGCTTGTTGATCTGGTCCTTGTTCAGATTGTTCTTGTCCGGATTGGAACTGCGACTGGCTTCGCCGCTCTGCTGACCGTGCTGGCCCTGCTGCTGGCCGGCCTGCTGGCCGCTCTTCTGCTGGTTCTGCGGCTGGTTCTGCTGTCCCGGCCGATTCTTGCTCTGGTCGTTGTTCTGGTTCGTCATGCTGAGTTCCTTACGGTTGGTGTTTCCAGCCCACCCCGCGATAACCCGCGCGCGCCCGGCAGCGTTCCGGCAAAATATTTTTCGCCGAGTTCCCGTGCGGAAACGGACGCTGCGCCCCGCAATGAAACAAAAGGCTTTTCGTTCGTGGAACAACGCATCGCGCAGGAACGAAGCGGCAAGGTTGCCGTTACGGTTACGAACCCCAACCGGAGGACATCATGACGACAAGCAGCGGTCACACCACCGCCATTCTCGCTTCCCGCGTGAAAGGCACCAGCGTCTACAATGACAAGGGCGACAAGATCGGAACCGTGGAGGATATCGTGCTGGACAAGCAGTCCAACCAGATCATGTTCGCGGCGCTGGGCTTTGGCGGCTTTGTCGGTATCGGCGAGAAATACTACCCGGTGCCGTGGTCCATGCTCGACTACAGTGAAGACAAGGGCGGCTATGTCGTGCCGCTGAGCAAGGACCGGCTGGAAAACGCCCCGGCCTACGACCTGAAGGATCTCACCAAGCATGACGGCAGCCTGGGCGACATCCGCGCCGAAAGTTATTCCTACTACAAGGTGAATCGCGACTGGCAGTAGGCCATCGCGTCAAAAAGCGCCGCTTCCGGAAACGGGAGCGGCGCTTGTCTTTTGCCAGTTCAGAGGATGCGGCCGAACCAGGCCAGCGACAGGCCGGCCGACAGCATCATCAGCAGGGCGGCCGCGGCGGCGAAGAAGGAGGTGATCTCCATCTCCTTGGTTTCCATGATCAGCTGCTTGGACAGCACGCTATAGACCGCCTTGAGGTCTTCGGCGCTGGCAGCGTGAAAATAGCGGCCGCGCGTCATGTCGGAAATCTTCTTGAGCGCATCCTCGTCCAGCTGGGCGCGCATCTGGAAACCGCCAAAGCCGACAATATTGCCCCGCACGGTGCCGAAGCCCACGGTATAGACCTTGACGCCATATTCCGAAGCGATGCGCGCCGCCTCGACCGGATCGTAACCGGCATTGGTGGCGCCGTCGGTGAGCAGGATGATCACGGCATTCTTGTAGGAACCGGGCTCGACCGGAACGTGCTTTTTTTTGTCCGCCTGCCCGCGCGTGTCGCCCAGCGCCCGCCCGCCGAAGCGGCTGGCAAAATCATTGCCGCCGCCGAAGCCCGCGCCGCCATTGCCGCGCCCGAAGCCGCCGCCGTTGAAATTGCTGAGGGGAAAATCATCCTGCGGGAACAGGGTGGAGAGCGACACCAATATGCCGCTGCCCACCGCCGTGCCGCGCTGCAGTTCAAACCGGTCGATCGCCGCGTTCAGGCTGGTGCGGTCGGTGGTCGGATTCTGCACCAGGAAGGCGGTGGCGGCGAAGGCGACAATGCCGATCTGCACATCCTTGGGCTGGTCCTTGACATATTGCTTGGCGGCGATCTGGGCCGCCTCGATCCGCGACGGGGTGACGTCGGCGGCGCGCATGCTGCCCGAGACGTCCATCGCCAGGATCACCGTGGCGCGGGTGGACGGCAGGCTCACCTCGGCGGTGGGCCGGGCGATGGCGATGATCAGGATGGCGAGGGCCGCCAGCATCAGGGCGGGCGGAACATGGCGGCGCCAGCCGGTGACGCCGATGGCGCGCTTGACCAGCGCCACATTGCCGTAGCTGAGGGCGCCTTTCTTGCGCCGCCGCAGCAGCAGAACATAGACGGCGACGATCAGCGGTATGAAAAGCAGGCCCCACAGGAAACTCGGCCACAGAAAGCCGATATGGGGGACAAGAGCGGCGAAGACGCTCCAGTCCGGATGGGCGATGAAGGCCTTGATGGCGCTCATGCCGGCACCGCGGGCCCGGCGAAGCGATGCTTGCGCATGTCGGCAAAGCGCAGCACCGCGTCGGTGATGTCGTCCTCGGTGGAAAGTTCCAGCGTGTCCACTCCCGCGCTCTGGAAGGCGCTGCGCAGCTGGTCTTCGCGCGCCTGCGCCGCAGCGGCGAAGCGGCCGCGGAAGCCGCGGTCATGGGTATCCACGAACAGCTGCTCGCCGCTCTCGGCGTCCTGGAAGGTGAGCAGGCCCAGATCCGGCAATTGCATTTCCAGGGGATCGCTGAGGCGCACCGCGATCACGTCGTGGCGGCTGGCGAGCTGGCCCAGCGGCTTTTCCCAGCCCGGCCCGGTGATGAAATCGGAAACGATGAAGATCAGCGAGCGGCGGCGGATGATGCCCGCCGCATCCGCCAGCACCCGCTTGAGATCGGTGGCCTGAAACCTTTTCTTCTTGCGCATCTCGGTGCGGTGCCGGGTCAGGGCGTCGAGCAGCACCAGCAATTGCTGGCGGCCGCCGCGCGCCGGAAGCGTGCGCTCGATATTTTCGGAAAACAGGATGGCGCCGGTGCGATTGCCCTTGGCCGCCAGCAGGCGGCAGACCAGGGCAGTGAATTCCACCAGCACGGTGCGCTTGGAGACGCTCACCGATTCAAAATCAATCGAGGGGCTCATGTCCAGCAGGAACCAGGCGGTGATTTCGCGGTCTTCCAGATATTCGCGGACATGGGGAATGTTCAGCCGCGCCGTGACGTTCCAGTCGATATGGCGGACATCGTCGTGATACTGGTATTCCCGCAAATCCGCCAGATCGAGTCCCTGCCCCCGGAACGCGCTGCGATGGTCGCCCTGCAGCAAGCCTTCCAGCCGGCGCGCAACCTTCAAGTCCAGCCGGGCAAGGACGCTCTCAGGCGTTCGCAGCGACACGGGTCTCCAGCACTTTCTCCGGCGCGGGCACGGCCCGCATGATGTCGGCCACCAGCCTGTCGGCGGTGATGCCGTCGGCCAGCGCCTCATAGGACGGCACCACGCGATGGCGCAGCACATCGGGTGCGATGTCCACCACATCGGCGGGAATGACGTAATCGCGGCCGCGCAGATAGGCCAGGGCCCGGCCCGCCTCGATCATGCCGATGGTGGCGCGCGGGCTGGCGCCATAAAGAATAAAGCGGCCATGGTCGGGCAGGCCCGCCTTGCGCGGATCGCGGGTCGCCGCCACCAGCCGGACGGCATAGGTCACCAGCGAGGGATCGACATAGACCTTGCGGGATTCCTGCTGCATCACCAGCAGCGCCTCGGTGGTGGTGACGGCGCCGATGTCGATCGGGCTGCCGGTGACGCGCTGGACGATGACGAATTCCTCGTCCTCGCTGGGATAGTCGACCAGCACCTTCATCATGAAACGGTCCACCTGCGCTTCCGGCAGGGCATAGGTGCCTTCGGTCTCGATGGGATTTTGCGTCGCCATCACCACAAAGGGCGACGGCACGCGGTGCGCCTCGCCGGCAATGGTGACCTGGCGTTCCTGCATCACTTCCAGCAGCGCGCTCTGCACCTTGGCGGGGGCGCGGTTGATTTCGTCGGCCAGCACCAGATTGGCGAACACCGGGCCCAGCACGGTGGCGAATTCGCTGTTCTTCTGGTTGTAGACGCGGGTGCCGATCAGGTCGGCCGGCACCAGGTCGGGGGTGAACTGGATGCGCTTGAAGCTGCCGCGCATGGCGCGGGCCAGGGTGGCGACCGTCAGGGTCTTGGCCAGGCCCGGCACGCCTTCGACCAGCAGGTGCCCGCCGGCCAGAAGCGCCACCATGACCCGTTCCAGGAAATGATCCTGGCCGACCACGATTTTCTTCACTTCATATAAGAGATGCTCAAGCCCTTCATGCGCGCCGCTGGCCATGTCCCCATACCCTTTTTGTTATAACGGATTTTGTCCCACCGCATTGGCGGCGTTTTCGATCGGTACCGCGAAGGCCATGCCGGCAAAGACATGCTGGCCGGTGGGATTGTAGATCGCGGTGACGATGCCCACGACCTCGCCATCGCGGTTGATCAGCGGACCGCCGGAATTGCCCGGATTCACCGCCGCGTCGAACTGGATCATGTTGGTCATTTTCGGCTTGTCCTTGTCCGTCGGGTCCTCGAACTCGCGCTTGAGGCCGGCCACCACGCCGGAGGACACAGAGGGGCCGATGCCGAACGGAAAGCCCACCGCCACCACCGTGTCGCCGGGATAAAGGTCGCGGGTCGAGGCCAGGGTGGCGGGCTTGAGGTCATCGGGCTGGACCTTGGCCTTGATCACCGCCAGGTCATTCTCGGGCTGCGACGACACCAGGGTCGCATCGGACTTGCTGCCATCGGCGAAGGTCACCACCCAGCGGTCTGTGGCCGAGATCACATGCAGGTTGGTCATGATGTCGCCCTTCTCGTCGATCACCACGCCGCTGCCGGTGGTGTCGGGATGCTGTTCGGGCGGCTTGCCGTCGGGCGTCTGGGTCGAGGGTTCCTTGCCGGGCGCCGTGTTCTGAGCCTGCTTGCCGGGATAATGCGGCAGGGTCGGCACGGTCTGGGCCTGCTTGGTATCCTTGCCCTTGGCGTCATGCGGCGTAGGATCCTTCATCCCTTCCGGCGGCTTGATATGCAGCTTCTTGGCCTCGGCCAGTTCTGCCTTGGCGATTTCCGCGGCATGCTCGGGCGAATAGAAGCCGTCCACCCGCACCACCGACGGCATCACGGTGGCGGCGGCGATGGTGGTGTTGTCGGGCGGCTGCGGCGTATGGCCGAGCGTGTATTTCACGGCATTGTCGATATCGAATTGCGTCAGCGTCACGGGACCGGGATGGGCGAGCCGAAAACCGCCCAGGATCGCCAATGTCGCCAGCACGGCGAGCGTGGCGGGCCCGGCGCGGTCATGGCGGGCATTGAAGACCTTGATTTTCTGCCACAGCAGCGTGGCCAGGCGCGGAGCGTCATCTTCCGGCTGCCACAGCAGCGCATCATCGCTGTTGGATGCCGTGCCGCCGGGCGCCAAGGGGCGCCGCCGCGTGGCGCGGCTGTAAAGGGCCTTGCGCTTCATGCCGGAATCCGCCGATAGAGCCCGCAAAGCCTACGCCAGCTTTTCGCGTTAGGCAAAGCCGGGAAGCGGGCAAGGATTGCCCTTTTTTTCCGCAGATGCGCATGCCGGCCGGGCATGTGACGGGCCCTTGCGGCATGGCGGCGCTCGATAGTTGCGGGCGCGGTGGTAATAATGCGGCCATGACCATGCCGCAGAAATCCATCGGTGACGACCGCGCCGCCATACGCCTGCTGGGGCGGTTGCTGGGCGAGGTGATCCGCGAGCAGCATGGGCCAAAGGCTTATGACCTGGTGGAAAATGTCCGCCGCCAGTCGGTGGGCGATTACCGCGCCGGATCGGGCGAGATCGCGCTGGACCGGCTGCTGCTGGACCTGCCTCGGCCCGACATGATCCTCCTGATCCGCGCCTTCACCATTTTCTCGCAGCTGGCCAACAGCGCCGACGACCATATCCTGCGCCGCCAGACCAAGGCGCTGGGCGCGGGCGCCATGCAGCGGATGGAATTGTCGGCGGGGCTCGGCGCCAGGCGGGTCAAAGCCTTCCTGGAAGACGCCCTGTTCGTGCCGGTGATCACCGCCCATCCCACCGAGGTCCGGCGCAAATCCATCCTCGACCGCGAGACCGAGATCGGCGACCTGCTGGAACATCGCGACAGCGCCAGCGCCCAGACCGCCGAACAGAGCGAGACCGATGCCCAGCTCAAGCGCGCCATTCGCATCCTGTGGCAGACCCGCATGCTGCGCGACACACGCATCCAGGTCAGCGACGAGATAGACAACAATCTGTCTGTTTTCTCGCGCACCTTCCTGACCCAGATTCCGGCCGTCAAGCGCCGGCTGTCGCGCCTGTTCCGGCTGGACAGCGCGATATTGGCTTTCCTGCGCCCCGGTTCCTGGGTCGGCGGCGACCGCGACGGCAATCCCAATGTTTCGCCTGAAACGCTGGAATATGCGGTGCGCCACCAGGCCGAGTTGGCGCTCAATCATTACCTGGGTGAAATTCACGCGCTGGGTGCGGAGCTGTCGCTGTCGGACACGCTGGTTTCCACCAGTGATGCGCTGAAAAAGCTGGCCGCCTCGCCGACCGATATTTCCGTGCACCAGGGCGACGAGCCTTATCGCCGCGCCCTGGTCGCCTGCTACGCCCGCATGGCGGCGACGCGCACTGCCCTCTTGGGACGCGGGCCGACGTGGCCGCCGCGCTACCAGGCGGAGCCGTATGCCACGCCCGAGGAATTTTCCGCCGACCTGGACATTATCGCCGCGTCGCTCAGGGACAATGGCGATACCGACCTGGCCGATGGCCGCCTGCAGAATCTGCGCGAAGCGGTGGCGGCGTTCGGCTTTCATCTCGCCGCCATGGATGTGCGGCAGAATTCCGATGTCCATGAGCGGGCCGTGGCGGAACTGCTCAAGGTCGCGGGAGTCGAGGCGGATTACCTGACGCTGGACGAAGCCGGCCGCAGCCGGCTGCTGCTGACGGAATTGTCCCATGCCAGGCCGCTGCGCTCGCCCTATGCGCAATATTCCGGCGAGACGGCGCGCGAACTTGCCATCGCCGACCGCGCCGCGACCCTGAAGGCACGTTTCGGCAAGGGCGCGGTGGCCAATTACGTCATCTCCAAGGCCGCCACCGTATCCGACCTGCTGGAAACCGCGCTGCTGATGAAGGAAACGGGGCTGTTGCTGCCGGGCGAGACCCCAAGGGCGGGGCTTCGCATCGTGCCGCTGTTCGAGACGATTGAGGATTTGCGCCGCAGCGCCGAGGTTATGGGAGACTATTTCGAGCAGCCCGCGATGCGCGCCATGATCCTGGGCCAGGACAATCTGCAGGAAGTGATGATCGGCTATTCCGACAGCAACAAGGATGGCGGCTATGTCACATCCAACTGGGAAATCCGCGCCGGCATCGCAAGGCTGGTGGCGCTGGGCCGTTCGCACGGCATCCGCATGCGCTTCTTCCACGGCCGCGGCGGCGCGGTGGGACGCGGCGGCGGCTCCAGCTTCGACGCCATCCGCGCCCTACCCCGCGGCGCTTCGCATTCCGGCATCCGCATCACCGAGCAGGGCGAAGTGGTGGCCTCGAAATATGGCGATCCGGAAATCGGCCGCGCCAGCCTGGAGA
This sequence comes from uncultured Alphaproteobacteria bacterium, assembly GCA_903857685.1. Taxonomy (GTDB): domain Bacteria; phylum Pseudomonadota; class Alphaproteobacteria; order Micropepsales; family Micropepsaceae; genus Rhizomicrobium. The sequence goes on along the minus strand of CAIOFO010000147.1, from coordinate 33,318 downwards.
CCATTGTCGCCGCCTCGCTGCTGGCCGAATTGTCGCCTGAAGCCGATGCCGCGGACGGCGAAGGCGGCGCGCTGCTGGCGGCCTTCAGCGCGGCGGCCTTCAAGGCCTATCGCGGGCTGGTGTATGAGACGCCGGGTTTCGAGGTCTATTTCCGGCAGGCGACGCCGCTGCTGGAAATCGCCGACCGGAAGATCGGCAGCCGCCCGGCGGCGCGCAAGCAGTCGGGCCGCATCGAGGACCTGCGCGCCATTCCCTGGGTGTTCAGCTGGTCGCAGGCCCGCGTCATGCTGCCGGGCTGGTTCGGCTTCGGCAGCGCCGCTGCCACCATCGGCGCCGAAAGGCTGCGCCCGCTTTACAGGACATCGGCGTCCTTCCGCACCACCATCGCCAACATGGAAATGGTGCTGGCCAAATCCTCCATGCCCATCGCCCGGCGCTACGCCGCGCTGGTGGAGGACCGCGCCCTGGCGCAAAAGGTCACCGCCCGCATCGAACAGGAATGGCAGGCGACGGTGGATGCGGTGCTGGCGATCAGCGGACAGAAAAGCCTGCTGGAGGCCGATCCGCGCCTCAAGGCCTCGATCCAGAGCCGGCTGCCCTATGTGGACGCCCTCAACTACCTGCAGGTGGATTTGCTGCGGCGGCGGCGGGCCGGCGACGCCAATGAGGAAATTCACCAGGGCATTCACATGTCCATCAACGGCGTATCGGCGGGATTAAGAAATAGCGGCTGAATACCGCCTTTTCCGCCGCGCCATAGCCGCGCACGGCCACTTTGACGCACGCATAAGTAAGGTCTGCGGGCCTATATTTGTGTCATGGAAATGTCCAACCAGGTTCCCATGAAACTGGCGGCCCGCCGGGCCGTTCTGGGTCGCTGCCCCTGTTGCGGCGAAGGCAAGCTGTTCCGCGCCTATCTCAAGCAGGTCGAGAATTGTTCAGTGTGCGGAGAGTCTTTCGGCCAAATTCGCGCCGATGACGCGGCGCCCTGGCTCACCATCATCCTGGTCGGCCATATCTTCATTCCCCTGATGCTGCTGGTGGTCGCCTTCACCACGCTGCCAGGCTGGGTCTCGGCGGTGCTGTGGTCCTGCGTGTTCGCCGGCTTGTCGCTTGCGATCCTGCCGCGCGCCAAGGCGCTGTTCATCGCCATCCTGTGGATCACGGGCGCGCCCGGCAGCAAGGCCGCATAGGGCGGAGCGGGCGTTGCCGCCAAACCCCAGGCATCCTATATCTGCTTTCCCGCAAGGCACCGCCCTTTCCTGAGAGAGCGCCATGTTTCTGGAGCAGCCGGATTTCCTGACCCCCGCCGAAGTGGCGCGGCTGATCCAGCTTGCGGCGGGCATCAAATTCGTCGATGGGCGGGTTTCCAATCCGCACAACACGACCAAGGCGAATTTGCAGGCCGATGTGACCGACAGCCGTCACACCGAGGCCAGCAACATCGTGATGGCGGCCTTCGCCCGCTCCCGCCCGTTCCAGGATTTCGCCATGCCGCGCAAGATCGCGCCGCCGCTGCTCAGCCTTTATGAGCCGGGCATGAAGTATGGACCGCACGCCGATATGGCCTTCATGTCGGCGCAGCAGGACGGTGTTCGGGTGGAACTGCGCTCAGACATTTCCTGCACCGTCTTCCTGGGCGATCCGCGCAGCTATGAAGGCGGCGAGCTGATGCTGCATATCGGCACCCGGCCGGTGCCCATCAAGGGCCGGCCGGGCGAGGCCTTTGTCTATCCCTCGACCCTGCTGCATGAAGTCCGGCCGGTGACGGCGGGCCAACGCCTGGTGGCCATCACCTTCATCGAAAGCCAGGTACCCGACGAGAATGACCGCAATACCCTGTTTGAATTGAAGGACATCCTGGCCCTGGAAGGCCTGAAAATAGACTGGGTCAGCCGGGTGCGGATGGAAGTTGCCGTGCAAAACCTGATACGGCGCTGGGCAAAGTCCTGATTTGCGGCAAAGACTTGCGCCCGGACCGGATCGGTGAGACGAGTAATCGTCGCTAAAATACCCTTGGAATCAGCATGGAAGACAGTTTCCGCAAGGCGGCCCTGGACTATCACCGCCTCCCCCAGCCCGGAAAATTGTCGGTGCAACCGACCAAGCGCATGGCGACCCAGCGCGACCTGGCGCTGGCCTATTCCCCCGGCGTCGCCGCCGCCTGCGAGGCCATTGTCGCCGATCCGGCCGCCGCCCGCGACCTGACCGCACGCGCCAATCTGGTGGCGGTGATCACCAACGGCACCGCCGTGCTGGGCCTGGGCAATATCGGACCCCTGGCCGCCAAGCCGGTGATGGAAGGCAAGGCGGTGCTGTTCAAAAAATTCGCCGGCATCGACGTCTTCGACCTGGAAGTGGACTGCAACGACATAGACCGCTTCGTGGAAATCGTGGCGTCGCTGGAGCCGACCTTCGGCGGCATCAACCTGGAAGACATCAAGGCGCCGGAATGTTTCATCATCGAGCAGCGCCTGCGCGAGCGGATGAAGATTCCCGTCTTCCATGACGACCAGCATGGCACCGCCATTGTCTGCGCCGCCGCCATCCGCAACGGCTTGGTGCTGCAAGGCAAGACGCTGCCGGAGGTCAAGCTGGTGACGTCGGGCGCCGGCGCGGCGGCGCTGGCCTGCGTCGACCTGCTGGTGGCGATGGGCCTGCCGGCTGGCAATGTCACCCTCACCGACATCAAGGGCGTGGTCTATGCCGGGCGCGACAAGGACATGCCGGCCAACATGGCGCGCTATGCGAGGCAGACCGACGCCCGCACGTTGGGCGAAGTGCTGGCGGGCGCGGATGTCTTTCTGGGCCTGTCGGCGCCCAATGTGCTGAAACAGGAATGGCTGCCGCAGATGGCGGACAAGCCGCTGATCCTGGCGCTGGCCAATCCCGATCCCGAAATCCTGCCCGAACTGGTGAAGGCATCGCGGCCCGACGCCATCATGGCGACGGGACGCTCGGACTATGTCAACCAGGTCAACAATGTGCTGTGTTTCCCGTTCGTCTTTCGCGGCGCGCTGGACGTGGATGCCATCACCATCAATGAACCGATGAAGGTGGCGGCGGTGGAGGCTATCGCCGCCCTGGCCCGCGCCGAGGGCAGCGATGTGGTGGCCCGGGCCTATGGCGGCGCCATGACAGGCTTCGGGCCGGAACACATCATTCCCAAGCCCTTCGACCCGCGCCTGATCCTGTCCATCGCCCCCGCGGTGGCGCGGGCGGCGATGGATTCGGGCGTGGCGCGGCGGCCGATCGCCGATTTCGGCGCCTATGAGCGCGAATTGGAGAAGTTCGTCTACCGCTCCGGCCAGTTGATGCGGCCGGTGTTCGAGATTGCGCGGCGGTCGCTGAAGCGCGTCGCCTATGCCGAAGGCGAGGAAGAGCGCGTGCTGCGCGCGGTGCAAACCGTGGTGGATGAAGGCCTGGCACGGCCCATCCTGGTGGGACGCAAATCCGTCATCCAGGAAAAAACCGCCAAGCTGGGCCTGCGGCTGGATTTCACAAAGCAGGTCACGATTCTCGATCCCGAGGCGGATGAGGAAATTTTCGCGCCGCTGCGCACCCGCTACCAGCAGATTGTCGAGCGGCGCGGCGTGACGCCGGACGCGGCGACGCGCTGGCTGCGGACAAGGCGGGCCATCGCTGCGGCGATCCTGCTGGAAAGCGGCCATGCCGATGCGGCGCTGTGCGGCGGCGTGGGCGACTGGCTGCGGCAATACCAGCAGATCGTGCCCATCATTCCGCACACCGGCGTCAGCCGCACCTATTCGCTGTCCAGCCTGATCCTGCCCAACGGCGTGCTGTTTCTCTGCGACACCCATCTGACCGTGGACCCGACGGCCGAACAGGTCGCCGAAATGACGGTGCTGGCGGCGCAGGCGGTGCGGCGCTTCGGGCTGACGCCCAAGGCGGCGCTGCTGTCGCATTCCACCTTTGGCGCCTCCAATGTGCCCTCGGCGCGCAAGATGCGCGAAGCCCTGCCCCTGATCCGCGCCCGCGCCCCCGAGCTGGAGGTGGACGGCGAAATGCATGCCGATGCGGCGCTGAGCGAGGCGCTGCGGTCGCGGCTGGTTTCCAGCAGCCCCCTCAAGGGCTCGGCCAATCTGCTGATCATGCCCAATCTGGACGCCGCCAATATCGCGCTGACATTATTGTCGGCGGCGACCGAGGCGCTGCTGGTGGGGCCGATGCTGCTGGGCATGTCCAAGCCCATCCATGTGCTGGTGCCGTCGGTGACGGCACGCGGCGTCGTCAACATGACCGCGCTGGCGGCGTCCCAGGCGGCGCAGACGGCCTAGTCAGGCAGCGCGCTCAGTGCTGGACGTCGCCCGGGGCGGGGCTGAGCGCGGCCTGCGCCTCGGCCTTGTTGCTCAGCGCCTGCGGGTGGGCGAGGTTGATCGTCAGGGCGCGCTCGAAACTGGCCAGCGCCTCTTCGGTCTTGCCGGCCTTGCGCAGCAGGGTGCCGCGATTGTTCCAGGCATCGGGGAAATCGGGGCCGAACTTCACCGCCTGCTCATAGGCTTCCAGCGCCTCGCCGTCGCGGCCCATATCCTGCAGCGCCACGGCGCGATTGTACCAGACATCGCCGCTTTGCGGCGCCAATGCGGCGGCCTTTTCGTAACTGGCCAGGGCTTCCGTGCCGCGGCCGGCTTCCGACAGCAGCGCGCCGCGATGCATCCAGCCGTCGAAAAAATTGGGAGCGATGGTCAGCGCCGATTCATAATCGGCCAGGGCGCCGGCGGCATTGCCGCTCAGGCGCAGCAGGTCGCCGCGATGCAGGAAGGCCATGGGCACATCGCCGCGCAGCGCGATAAAGTGGTCGAAATTCGCCAGCGCATCGCGCGTCCGGCCGGCCGTCCTCTGCGTCACCGCCATGCAGAAAATGGCTTCGGCATAATCGGGCTGGAGGCTGAGGGCGTGGGTATAGCTGGCCACCGCCTTGTCGGTCTGACCCAGATGCTGCAGCGCCATGCCGTGATGCAGCCAGGCTTCGGCATGATCGGGCTTGAGGTTGAGGGCGCCTTCAATCAACTGGCGCGCTTCCTCCAGCTTGCCCAGCTGGATGGCGGCCTGGCCCATGCGGTGGAGGGCGTCGAAATCGGCGGGCACCACGTTCAGGATGCTGCGATAGGCCATCACCGCTTCATTGAACTGTCCGCCGCGGAACAGCTTGTCGGCGTGCACGCGCATGTCGTCGAGGACGGTCATCCGGCGGACACTTTGTCCAGCGCCGCCAGGATGGCGTCGGTCATGGCTTTGGTGCCGACCTTGTTCATGCCCGGCTGCATGATGTCGCCGGTGCGGTAGCCGTCGGCCAGCACCCGGTCCACCGCCTTGTCGAGCAGGGCGGCGTCATCGGGGCGGCCGAAGGAATAGCGGAAGGCCATGCCCAGCGAGAGGATGGAGGCGATGGGATTGGCCAAATCCTTGCCGGCAATGTCCGGGGCGCTGCCATGGATCGGTTCATAGAGCGCCGGCTGTTTGCCGTCGGCGCGCCTGGCGCCCAGCGAAGCCGAGGGCAGCATTCCGATCGAGCCGGTGAGCTGGGCGGCTTCGTCGGACAGGACATCGCCGAACAGATTGTCGGTCACCAGCACGTCGAACTGCTTGGGATTGCGCACCAGCTGCATGGCGGCATTGTCGGCCAGGATATGGATGAGCTGGACGTCGGGATAATCCTTGGCGACCTCGGTCACCACCTGGCGCCACAGCACGCCGGTCACCATGACATTGGATTTATCAGCCGAATGCAGCTTCTTGCCGCGCACCCGCGCCAGTTCGAAGGCGACGCGGCAAATGCGGTCGATTTCGCTGGTGGTATAGACTTGCGTGTCCACGGCGCGCTTCTGGCCGTCGGGCAGGTCGGTGGTTTCCTTGGGTTCGCCGAAATAGACGCCGCCCATCAATTCGCGCACGATCAATATGTCGAGGCCCGAAACGATTTCCGGTTTCAGGGTCGAAGCATCCTTCAGGGCGTCGAAGCACAGGGCCGGGCGCAAATTGGCGAAGACGGCCATGTCCTGACGGGCGCGCAAAAGCCCGCGCTCCGGTTTTTGCAGGAAGGGAAGATTGTCCCATTGCGGCCCGCCCACCGCGCCCAGCAGCACGACATCGGCGGCCTTGGCCTTGGCCATGGTCTCATCGGGATCGGAACGGCCCAGTTTTTCATAGGCGATGCCGCCGACCAGGGCTTCCTCGGTCTGGTACGCAAAGCCGCGCTTGCCGAACCAGCCCAGCACCCGCAGCGTTGCGTCCATCACTTCGGGGCCGATGCCGTCACCGGGCAGCGTGAGAATTCTATACATGGTCAAATCCAGGGCGCTTGGGCTTTGTGATCTTTTTCGTAAGCGGAAATCTTGGCCTCGCTGCGCAGGGTCAGGCCGATATCGTCCCAGCCATTCATCAGGCATTGCTTGCGGAAGGCATCCACCTCGAACTTGATCATGCCGCCATCGGGGCCGCGAATTTCCTGGGCGTCCAGGTCGATGCTGATGCGGGCATTGCTGCCGCGCTCGGCATCGTCCATCAGCTTGTCCACCTCGGCCTGCGGCAGGGTGATCGGCAAAATGCCGTTCTTGAAACAATTGTTGTAGAAAATATCTGCGAAGCTGGGGGCGATGACGCAGCGTATGCCGAAATCCAGCAGCGCCCAGGGCGCGTGTTCGCGCGACGAGCCGCAGCCGAAATTCTCCCCCGCCACCAGAATCTGCGCCTTGCGGTAGGCCGGCTTGTTGAGGACGAAGTCCGGCTTTTCGCTGCCGTCGGGATTGAAACGCATTTCATCGAACAGGGCCTTGCCCAGCCCGGTGCGGTGAATGGTCTTGAGGAATTGCTTGGGGATGATCATGTCGGTGTCGACATTGATCATGTTGAGGGGCGCGGCGATGCCGTCGAGCTTCTTGAAGGGTTCCATGGCGGCGGGACCATAATCGACCGCTGGCCCCGGTGCCACCCCGTTTTTTGGGGCGGAAAGCCGCGCTTTTACGAGGAGCAGGAGACGCAAAGGCCGCCAAATTCGGGGGCCGGGGGCGCCGCGAAGGCCTCAAAGCCGGGGTGCGGATCGTAAGGGCTTTGCAGCAGGCGCAGGATGCGGTCCAGCGGGCCGGGATCGCCCTGGTCTTCCACCGCCCGGATGGCCACTTCGGCCACCCAGTTGCGAAGGACATATTTGGGATTGACCGCCGCCATGGCTGGGCACCGGTCGCCCTCGGATTCCATGCGGGCGCGGTAGCGGGCCAGCCAATTCACCGCCGCGACATGCTCGGCGGCGAACAGGAGCGGCCAAGAAGTCATCAATGAGCCTTCGCCGGGATCGGACAAGCCGCGGAAGGTGAGCGTGTAGTCGGCGCGGGCCCTGTCCATCAAGGTGAGCAATTCGGCGATCAGCTTGTCGTCATCGCGGGTCCGGTCTTCAACCATGCCCAGCTTGGCGCGCATCAGGGCGCGGTAACGGCTGCGGAAGATGGATTCATAAGTATCCAGCGCCTTGATCAGCGTGTCGGTGGGGATCAGGCTTGACAGGGCCAATGCCAGGGCGCGCAGATTCCAGTGCGCGATGGCCGGCTGCATGTCGAAGGCATAACGGCCGGTATCGTCGGAATGATTGCAGATCAGGCCGGGCTCATAAGCGTCGAGAAAACCGAAGGGGCCGTAATCCAATGTCAGGCCCAGGATGGACATATTGTCGGTGTTCATCACGCCATGGGCGAAACCCGCCGCCTGCCAGGCGGCGATCAGGTGGGCGGTGCGGCTCACCACCTCGCCGAACCAGGCGGCGTGATCGTCTTTATATTCGGGCATGTACCCGGTGATGACATGATCGGCCAGCAGGCGCACAAGATCGTGTTTTCCATTGTGATGGAAATGCTCGAAATGGCCGAAACGGATATGGCTGCGCGCCAGACGGGTGATGACCGCGCCAGGCTCCGGCGTTTCGCGGTGCACCTGTTCGTTGGTGGCGATGATGGCCAGCGCCCTTGTGGTGGAAATGCCGAGGCCCGCCATCGCCTCGCTGCAGAGATATTCGCGGATCGAGGAGCGCATCACGGCGCGGCCATCGCCGAAGCGCGAATAAGGCGTCTTGCCCGAGCCCTTGAGCTGCACATCCCACAATTCGCCGGCGGCGTTTCGCACCTGCGCCAGCAAAAGGGCGCGGCCGTCGCCCAGCTGTCCCGCCCAGGCGCCGAACTGGTGGCCGGAATAGACCATCGCCAGCGGTTCGCCGCCGGGATAGGGCCGGTGGCCGGTAAAGATTTCGGTGAAGACGGGATCGTTGAAACTTTTGGGATCCAGCCCGATCAGGGCCGCCGCCTTGGCATTGGCATGGACCAAGCGGGGTTTTACGCCCACCGCTTCGGGCGGCATTTTGGTATAGAAATCGCCGGGCAGAAGCGCGAAGGCGTTTTCCGTGGCGGCGGCGAAGGACCCAAGGTCCACGACATTGTCCATGGCGCTATTTTCCCCGTTTCAGCGCCGCGATGCAATTTTCCAGTTCGCCGAGGAACCGCGAACGGTCCTGCTTGCTGAAGCCGGCATTATAGGTCTGCCCGCCGTTGGCTTCGCGCCCACTTAGCTCACGTAAGTGGCGGGAGAGTTCGCGCATGCCCAGCGCCATGCCGATGCCTTCCTGCGTAAAGGGCTTGCCGGTTGGGCCCAGCACCCGGGCGCCCTTGTCCAGGCAGCGGGCCGCCAGGGGAATATCGGCGGTGACGGCGATATCACCGGCGGCGATGTGCTCGACAATCCAGTCATCGGCGGCATCGGCGCCTTCCGGCACCGTCACATGGCGCAAGAGCGGATTGGCCGAGGGACGCAGGCCGCCATTGGAGACGATGGTGACGGCGAGGCCATGCCGCGCCGCCACCTTCTCGACTTCCGCTTTTACGGGACAGGCATCGCCGTCCACGTATATCATGGTCGCACGGCCTTCGGAAAACCGCTGCGTCATTGTGTTTCCACGCCGCCGCAGCACTTTTCCTGGCCGATGCTCCACATGCTTGGCTCGTTACGCGGCAGCGCCGCGCTTCTTGTCGCGATCGCGGTGCCAATGCGGACGCGAGCCATTCTTCTTGGGCGCGTGGTTATGGCCGCCCGGCTTGCCGTGGCGATGGCCCTGGGGACGGCGCGGTTCTTCCGCGGCAGACTTTTGCGCCTCGGTCAGAGGCGGCAAATCATGCGCCACTTCCTCGATCTTCAGTCGCGTCAGCCTTTCGATGTCGCGCAAGTAAGCGCGCTCGGAGCTGTCGCAGAAGCTGATCGCCGCGCCGCCGGCACCGGCGCGCGCGGTGCGGCCGATGCGGTGGACATAGCTTTCCGGCTCATTGGGCAGTTCGAAATTCACCACATGGCTGACATCGTCAACGTCAATGCCGCGCGCCGCGATATCAGTGGCCACCAGCACCCGCAGCTTGCCGCCCTTGAAGGAATCCAGCGCCCGCTGGCGGGCATTCTGCGACTTGTTGCCGTGAATGGCGTCGGACTGGACGCCGTTTTTCAGCAGATGCTCGGCCACCTTGTTGGCGCCGTGCTTGGTGCGGGTGAAGACGATGACGCGGTTCATGCCGGCGTCTTTCAGCAGCTCGATCAGGAGCTGGCGCTTCTGCATCGCCGGCACATAGTAAAGCTTCTGGCTGACGCGGTCGGCGGTGCGGCCCTGCGGCGCCACTTCGATGCGTTCCGGCTGGTTGAGCATGTCGCCCACCAGCTTGACGACGTCGTCGGGCATGGTGGCCGAGAACAGCATGGACTGGCGCTGGCGCGGCAGCATCGCCACGATCTTGCGCACGTCGCGGATGAAGCCCATGTCCAGCATGCGGTCGGCTTCGTCCACGATGAAGGTCGAAACCGTGTCCAGCTTGATATGGCGCTGGTTGACCAGGTCGAGCAGACGGCCGGGCGTGGCCACCAGAATGTCGACGCCCTGCTTGGTGGCGTTGATCTGGGAATTCTGGCTGACGCCGCCCAGGATCACCGCCATTTTGAGATTGAGGAAACGGCCATAGGTGCGAAGGCTCTGCTCGATCTGCACCGCCAGTTCGCGGGTGGGCGCCAGGATCAGGCTTTTGGCTTCGCGGGGCTTTGGCGGCACATGGCCGATGGAAAGCTTTTGCAAAAGCGGAATGCCGAACGCCGCCGTCTTGCCGGTACCGGTCTGGGCGATGCCCAGAAGGTCACGGCCGGCAAGCAGGGCCGGCACGGCCTTGGCCTGGATCGGCGTCGGCACGGTGTAATTTTCTGCCGCCAGGGCGCGCAGGATCGGCTCGGCAACGCCAAGCGTCGTAAAGGTAATGTCAGTCACTTAAGTCCTTAAAAACCGGGAGAACGCGCCCGAAAAGGCACGGAGCAACGGCTGTTTGCCGTCTTCCACGCACACTGGAGGGAACGGAGGTTTGCAATGAAATCCGGCGATGACGGCCCAAAAGGCCTTCGTGCGGTCGCAGCGGATGCGGGCTTATCAGCGTGTTCGCGACGGAAGTCAACCACCTCGCCGCCACGGCCAGCCCCTTGATTGCGCGGCATTTTCGGTAAGCGCCTGCCGCAAAACACTTAAATCTGTTGCGTTGCAGCACGATTTTACGGACTTTTGCCGCCGCTAACCCCCGTTGCGAACCCTTAGTTTCTGTAGTCATCATATCAAAGAGCGCCCGCTCGCAGCCGGACGTGGGGCGCCTTGGGGAGCAAACCGGCATGGGTATGGCGTCGGTTCATGGGACAATTCGAGGGTGACAAGTCGCTTTCGCAGGCCTCTGCGAAAGGCAAAATCAAATGGTTCAACGGCACCAAGGGTTACGGCTTCGTGACCCTGGACAATGGCGGCGACGCGTTCTGCCACGCCTCGGTGCTGGCGGCAGCCGGACACCAGGATTTGCCGCCGGGCGCCAGCCTGGTCTGCGATCTGGCGGATTCCCAGCGCGGCATGCAGGTGGTCGCGATCCATAGTGTCGATCTTTCCACCGCCGAGGCGCCAGGCCCGCGGAAGCGCGATTTCAACGGCGGCGGCGACCGTTTTGGCGGCGGCGACCGTTACAATGGCGGCGGCGACCGTTTCAACGGCGGCTATAATGGCGGCGGCGCTCATGGCGGAGCGGCTGGCCCCATGAGCGAAGGCAAGGTCAAGTTCTTCAATGACCAGAAAGGCTTTGGCTTCGTCATGCCCGACAGCGGCAATGGCGACATCTATCTGCATGCCAGCGCGCTGCGGCGTTCAGGCGTGCAGGCGGTCGAGCCGGACCAGCGCATTCGCTTTTCCACGCGCCAGGGCAACAAGGGCGTTGAGGTCGATCGCGTCGAATTGATTTAAGTCGCGCGCGCGATTCCCGGAACGACGTCGGGATCGGATTCCACTTCTTTCAATTTTTCGCGCGCGGCGGCGGCTTCGCGCTGCTTGTTCCACATTGAGGCGTAATGCCCGTTCATGGCGAGCAATTCGCCATGGCGGCCGCGCTCGATGATCTGGCCATGGTCCAGCACCAATATCTCGTCGGCGTCGATCACGGTGGACAGCCGGTGGGCGATCACCAGGGTGGTGCGGCCGCGGGAGACCTGGTTCAGCGCGCCCTGGATTTCGCGCTCGGTACCGGTGTCGAGCGCGCTGGTGGCCTCGTCCAGCAGCAGGATGGGTGGGTTTTTCAGGATGGTGCGGGCGATGGCGACGCGCTGCTTTTCGCCGCCCGACAATTTCAGGCCGCGCTCGCCCACCATGGATTCATAACCCAGCGGCAATTCCACGATGAACTTGTCGATCTGCGCCAGGCGCGCGGCTTCCTTGATCTCGTTCTCGTTGGCGCCGATGCGGCCATAGGCGATGTTGTATTTGACGGTGTCGTTGAACAGCACCGTGTCCTGCGGCACGATGCCGATGGCGGCGCGCAAGCTGGCTTGCGTTATGTCGCGGATATCCTGGCCGTCGATCGTCACGCTGCCGCTCTTGATGTCATAGAAGCGGTAGAGAATGCGGCTGATGGTGGATTTGCCCGCCCCCGACGGGCCCACCACCGCCACCGTCTTGCCGGCGGGCACGGTGAAGCTGATGCCCTTTAAAACGATGCGCTCGGGGTCATAGGAAAACACCACATTGTCGAAGGCGATGGCGCCGCCCGTCACCACCAGCGGTTTGGCGCCGGGCTTGTCGGTAACTTCCTGCGGCCGGCGCAAGAGGCGGAACATGGCGTCCATGTCCACCAGCCCCTGAGTGATTTCGCGGTAGACGGTGCCCAAAAGATTGAGCGGCTGGTAAAGCTGCAACAGCATGGCGTTGGCCATCACGAAATCGCCCACCGTGAAGCGGCCAGCCTTGATCCCCAGCGCCGTCAGGATCATCACCGCGCCCATGCCCAGCGCCATGATCGCGGCCTGGCCGGTGTTGAGCACCGACAGCGAGATCTGCGACTGGATCGAGGCGGCGGAGTATTTCTCCATGCTCTTGTCGAAGCGGCGCGTCTCATGCCCTTCATTGTTGAAATATTTCACCGTTTCGAAATTGAGCAGGGAGTCCACCGCCTTGGTGTTGGCGTCGGTATCGCTCTGGTTCATTTCGCGGCGGAAGGCGATGCGCCAGCGGGTGATGGCGAAGGTGAACCAAGTGTAGGCCACCACCATCGCCAGCGTCACCGCCGCGATCACCCAATCCAGCTTCACCACCATATATATTTCGAAGGCCAGAAGCTGGAAGATGGTGGGGAAAATGCTGAACAGGGCAAAGGACAGCAAATTGTCGATGCCCTTGATGCCGCGGTCGATCACCCGCGACAGGCCGCCGGTCTTGCGCTCCAAGTGAAAACGCAGCGACAGGGTATGAATATGCGCGAAGGTCTGCACCGCCACTTCCCGCATGGCATGATAGAGCACCTTGGCGAAGATGCCGTCGCGCAGCTGGCCGAAAGCCTGCATCAGAATGCGGGAAATGGCATATGCGCCGATCAAAGCCAGGGTCAGGCCGATGGCAATGGCGGCGGCAGGCTTGACAGTCAGTTGGTCGGTGACCTGCCCCATGAGCAGCGGGAAATAGAAGGTCGCCGCAATCCCCAGCATCATGCAGAGCAGCGAGACGATCACCCGCAGGCGCAGGCCCGCATTGTTGGGCCAGAGATAGGGCAGCAGCGTCCAGAGCGGCCGCAGCGACGGGGCGCCGTCACCTTCCTCGACAGGATGCGCCATGCGTCAGTGCCCCATATCGGCGCCGCCGAAGGTGAGGTAGCCGGCGGCCAGGGCGATCAGCGCAATCACGATAAAAACAACCAGCCAGCGGCGCACGATTTTGTCCTTTGCCCGAATGCCGAACCTGTTTAGGAAGATGCCGCAATTCGTGCAACCCTTCAGGCCTCATGGACAAGAATAAGCCCGCAATCTGCGTTTTTTGCGGCTCGTCATTTGGCAACAACCCCCGCTTTCGCGAAGCGGCGCAGGCGGTGGGCGACGGCATTGCCCGGCTGGGATTTTCCCTGGTGTTCGGCGGCGGCGGGGCGGGCCTGATGGGGGACGTGGCCTCTGCCGCGCTGGCAGGCGGCGCCAGCGTGCAGGGCATCATCCCGGCCTTCCTGCAGGCCCTGGAACCGCCCGTGTCGGCCGAGGAAAAGCTGATCGTCACGCCCCATATCCAGGAGCGCAAGGCGCTGATGCTGCAAATGTCGGACGCCTTCATCGTGCTGCCGGGCGGCCTGGGCACTTTCGACGAATTTTTCGAGGTGGCGACCGAAGCCCAGCTCGGCGTTCACGCCAAGCCCATTATCGTGGTTAATGTCGACGGCTATTTCAACGGGCTGGACGGCATGCTGCATGGCATGATCGAGGCGGGCTTCGCCCGGGACATGGTGCTGAAGCTTTACTATCTGGCCGACGGGCCGCAGGCGGCGCTTCAGATACTGGAGGGCAAGCTTAACTCCCCCGTGCGCGCGTAAGCGCGCTGACGGGGGAGGTGCCGTAACAGCGCTTGCGATGCGAAGGCGGAGAGGGAAATACTAAGCCCTGACGCCATCGCGGTAGAGCTTGTAGATGATGGAATCGGTCAGCGCCTCGAAGGAGGCATCCACGATATTGGCCGAAACGCCCACGGTGGACCAGCGGTTGCCTGCCCCGTCGGCGCTTTCCACCATGACGCGGGTGACGGCCTCGGTGCCGCTGGTGAGGATGCGCACCTTGTAATCCACCAGCTTGAGGTCGGCGAGGAAGGACGAGTATTTGCCGAGATCCTTGCGCAGCGCCGCGTCAAGCGCATTGACCGGGCCGTTGCCGGTGCCGACATTGTGCAGCACGGCGCCGGCGACATTCAGATCCACCACCCCTTCGGAGGTCGTGACCAATTCGCCCCTGGCGTTTTTCTTGCGCTCGACCGTGACGCGGAAGCTTTCCACCACGAAATAGTCCGGCACCTGGCCCAGCGCCCGGCGGGCAAGAAGCTCGAACGAGGCTTCGGCGCCGTCATAGGCATAACCCAGATATTCGCGCTGTTTCACATCTTCCAGCAGGCGCGACACCCGCGCATCCTTGGCGTCAATGTCGATGCCGGCTTCCGCCAGCCGCACCATGAGACTGGAGCGGCCCGACTGGTCCGACACCGGAATGACGCGCTTGTTGCCCACCGCTTCCGGCGGCACATGCTCATAGGTCTGCGGACTCTTGACCACGGCGGAGACATGCAGCCCCCCTTTGTGGGTAAAGGCCGAGGCCCCGACATAGGCGGCATAGCGGTTGGGGGCGCGGTTGAGGATTTCATCCAGCAGGCGCGAGACTTGCGTGATGCGGGCCAGACCCTCGGTCGTGACGCCGGTCTCGAAGCGGCTTTTATAGGGCTCCTTCAGCATCAAATTGGGGATCAGGGAACAGAGATTGGCGTTGCCGCAGCGTTCGCCCAGCCCGTTGAGCGTGCCCTGGATCTGGCGCACGCCGGCGCTGAGGGCGGCAAGGCTCACGGCCACGGCCTGCTCGGTGTCGTTGTGGGCATGGATGCCCAGCCTGGCGGCGGGCAGTTTGGCTTTCACCTCGCTGACAATGCGGTAGGCGTCTTCGGGCAGCGTGCCGCCATTGGTGTCGCAGAGCACCAGCCAGCTTGCGCCCGCGTCGTGCGCCGCGGTGATGCAGGCCAGCGCGTAATCGGGATTGGCCTTGTAGCCGTCGAAGAAATGTTCGGCGTCGAACAAAGGTTCGCGCTTTCTGGCCGCCACCGCCTCGATGGATTTGGCGATGTTATCGATGTTTTCTTCGCGCGGAATTTCCAGCGCCACATCCACCTGATAGTCCCAGCTTTTGCCCACCAGGCAGATCGCCTCGGCCGAGGAATCCAGCACCATCGCCAGCGACGGATCGTTGGCGGCGCTGCGGCCGGAGCGCTTGGTCATGCCGAAAGCGGTAAAGCGCGCCTTCTTCAGCGGCGGACGTTCGGAAAAGAAAGCGGTGTCGGTGGGATTGGCGCCGGGCCAGCCGCCTTCGACATAATCCAGCCCCAGGCTGTCGAGGGCCAATGCGATCTGGCGCTTGTCTTCCACCGAGAAATCCACGCCCTGCGTCTGCGCCCCGTCGCGCAGGGTGGTATCAAAGAGATAAAGGCGCTCTTTTTTCACCGCTTTATCTCCCAGGTCGTGCCGTCCGGACCGTCCTTCAGGACAATGCCCTTGGCCAGCAGATCGTCGCGGATACGGTCGCTTTCGGCAAAGTTCTTTGCCTTGCGCGCCGCCAGCCGGGCCGCGATGGCGTCGGCGATGGCGACACTGTCCGTTTGAACCTTGGCGGCGATCTTCATCTGCACATTGGAGAAACCCAGAAAGCCCAGACCGCCCGCCAGTCCCAATTCACTTGCCTGGTGCAGGCTGGCGATGGCGGCGGGCGTGTTGAGGTCGTCTTCCAGCGCCGCGAAGAAAGCGGCATCGGGCGACGGATTGGCCAGCGGCTCGGTGACGCCATACCAGCGCTCCAGCGTCTTCCAGCTTTCCTTGATTCCCGCCAGGGTGAAATCAATCGGCTGGCGATAATGGCTGCGCAGCATGTTGAAGCGCAGCACCTCGCCAGGCCAGTCGGCCAGGAGGTCGCGGATGGTGAAGAAATTTCCCGCCGACTTGGACATTTTCTCGCCTTCCACCTGCAGGAAGCCGTTATGCATCCAGACATTGGCGATGGGGGCGCCGTGATGGGCGCATTCGCTCTGGGCGATCTCGTTTTCATGATGCGGAAACATCAGATCGATGCCGCCGCCATGGATGTCGAAAGTCTTGCCCAGATACTGGCCCGCCATGGCGGAGCATTCGATATGCCAGCCGGGGCGGCCGCGGCCCCAGGGTGACGGCCAGCCGGGCGTCGCCGCGTCCGACGGCTTCCACAGCACAAAATCCATCGGGTTCTTTTTGTAGGGCGCCACTTCCACCCGCGATCCCGCGATCATTTCATCCAGCGAGCGGCGCGACAGCTTGCCGTAATCGGGCTTGGACGAGACATCGAACAGGACATGGCCTTCCGCGGCATAGGCATTCCCGGAAGCAATCAATTGCTCGATCATGGCGACCATCTGGGCGATATGCTCGGTGGCGCGCGGACTGATGCTGGGGGCCATGCAGCCCAGCGCCGCCACGTCTTCATTGTAGATGCGCGCGGTATCCTCGGTCAGGTCGCGGATGGAGATGCCGCGCTCCGCCGCGCGCGCATTGATCTTGTCGTCCACGTCGGTGATGTTGCGGACATAGGTGACATGGACATCGCCAAATGCATGGCGCAGCAGCCGGAACAGCACATCGAAGACGATGGCGGGCCGGGCATTGCCGATATGGGCGAAGTCGTAAACCGTGGGGCCGCAGACATACATCCGGACATTCTTCGCATCGATGGGCGCGAAATCGTCCTTGGTCTTGGTCAGGCTGTTGAACAGGCGCAGAGTCATGGAAAATCACCGGAAGGCGGCGGGAAGGTGGCAAATAATGGGGGCGAGCAGAAGGGGTTTTGCAGCGTTAGCTGCAAATCGAAATCCGGATAATGACGATAAAAGACGTCACGCGGTTTTTCCTTCCAACCGGGCCAGAGCCTTGGCCCGCCCGATCAGGGGTAACAGTTTTTTGAGTTCCGGTCCATCGCCCCGACTGGTCAGGGCCAGCCGCAGGGGGTGAAAAAGCCCCCGGCCCTTGGCCCCAGTTTCGGCGGAAATGGCCTTGGTCCAGAGCCCCCAGGTCTCTTCGGTCCAGGGTTCCGGCGGCAGCAAGGCGGCGGCCTTTGCCGTCAGGCCGGCGTCCTCGATCACCGGCGTTACCGGGCCGGTCACCAGCTGGGCCAAAGTTTCGGCATCGGACAATTTTGTGAGGTTGGGCTTGATCGCTTCCCACAAGGCTTCGGGAATATTCACCCGCCCAGCGACCATCGCATAAGGCATCTGGTGCAGGGTTTTGGCGTTCAGCGCCGCCAGTTCCTCGGGATCGAAATGGGCGGGCGCCCGGCCGATTTTTGCAAAATCGAATTCCAGCGCCAGTTCATCCAATGACAGGCGCGGCTCGATCGCGTCGGAGGTGCCGATCTTGGCGAGATAGGCGGCAACCGCCAGCGGCTCCATGCCGCCATCGCGCAGTTCGGCCAGCGACAGCGAGCCCAGCCGCTTGGACAGCGCCTCGCCGCCCGCCCCCACCAGCAGCGGAAAATGCGCGAATTCGGGTACCGTGGCGTCCAGCGCCTGGAAGATCTCGATCTGCGCCGCCGTGTTGGTGACATGGTCTTCGCCGCGCACCACATGGCTGATGGCAAAATCAATATCGTCGGCCACCGACGGCAGCGTGTAGAGAAAGGCGCCGTCGGCACGCACCAGCACCGGATCGGACATGGTGGCGGTGTCGATCTCCACCGGCCCGCGCACCAGATCGGTCCAGCGCACTTTCTGACGCGACAGCTTGAAGCGCCAATGGGGCGTGCGGCCTTCCGCCTCGAAAGCAGCGCGCTCCACCTCGGTCAGCTTGAGAGCGCCGCGCTCATAGATCGGCGGCAGCTTGCGCAGCTTGAGCAGCGCGCGCTGGCGTTCCAGCTCGGCTTCGGTCTCGTAACAGGGATAGACCCGGCCGGCGGCCTGCAGGCGATAGAAAGCGGTGGAATAGATTTTGAGGCGGCCGAACTGGCGGTCGGTAAGATCGTGGCGCAGGCCCAGCCAGTCCAGGTCGCGGTAGATGGCGTCCTCGAATTCCCTGGTGGAACGCGCCGCATCGGTATCGTCGATGCGCAGCAGGAACTTGCCACCCAGCTTGCGGGCGAAGAGATAATTCAAAAGCGCGGTGCGGGCATTGCCGACATGCAGCAAGCCGGTGGGCGATGGCGCAAAGCGGACGATGACTTTTTCCATTATCGCGCGTCCCGGAAGGCGTTGGTGATGGGATAACGCCGGTCGCGGCCGAAATTGCGCGCCGAAATCTTGACCCCGGGCGGCGCCTGGCGGCGCTTATATTCCGAGACATAGAGTAGCTGCTCGATGCGCTTGACGGTGGCGGGTTCGAAACCGCGCACCACCGTGTCGGCAAAGCTCATCTCGTGCTCGACCAGGCATTCCAGGATGCCGTCCAGGATATCGTAAGGCGGCAGGGAATCCTGGTCGGTCTGGTCCGGTTTCAGTTCGGCGCTGGGCGGCTTTTCGATAATGCGCTCGGGGATGACGCGGCCGGCCGGGCCCAGCGCCCCTTGGGGCGAGAATTCGTTGCGCCAGCGCGCCAGGGCGAACACCTCGGTCTTGTAGATATCCTTCAGCACATTATAGCCGCCGCACATATCGCCATAGAGGGTGGCATAGCCCACGCTCATCTCGCTCTTGTTGCCGGTGGTCAGCACCATGGGGCCGAACTTGTTGGACAGCGCCATCAGGATGACGCCGCGCAGCCGCGACTGGATGTTTTCCTCGGTGGTGTCGGCTGTCGTGCCGGCAAAGGCGGGCGCCAGCGTTTCGCCCATCGCCGCCACGACGCGCTCGATCTCGATGGTCTCGTAGGGCGTGCCCAGCGCCAGGGCGCAGGCATCGGCATCTTCCAGGCTTGTGCGAGACGTGTAGCGCGACGGCAGCATCACGCAGCGCACGCGGGATGCGCCCAGCGCATCCACCGCCACCGCCGCCGACAGCGCGGAATCGATGCCGCCGGACAGGCCCAGCACCACGCCGGGAAAGCGGTTCTTGTTCACATAATCGCGCAGGCCCAGCATCATGGCGTGATAAACTTGGCCGGCGCGGATTTCGCCGGCCGCAATTTCGCCCGGCGCGCAGACCCATTTGCCATTGCCATCGCGCGACCAGTCGGTGATCACCAGCGCCTCGCGCCAGCCCGGCAGGCTGGCCGCGAGTTTGCCGTCGCCGTTCAGGACAAAACTGGCGCCGTCGAACACCAGTTCGTCCTGGCCGCCGACCTGGTTGAGATAAATGAGGGGCAGGCCGGTTTCCTTCACGCGGGCAGCGGCCAGTTCCAGCCGCACATCTTCCTTGCCGGCCTCGAAGGGCGAGCCGTTGGGCACCACCAATATTTCGGCGCCGGCTTCCGCCAGCTGGCGCGTCACCGCGTCGGTCCAGATATCCTCGCACACCGGCACGCCGATCCGGACGCCCTTGATGCTGAAGGGCGCGGGGATCGGGCCCGCCGCAAAGACGCGCTTTTCGTCGAACACGCCGTAATTGGGCAGGTCCACCTTGCGGGTCGCGCCCGCGATCCGCCCGCCTTCCAGCAGCAGCACGGCATTGAACAGCTTGCCGCGCTCGGCCAGCGGCATGCCGATCAGGATGGCGGGAGCGCCGGCGGTATCGCCCGCCAGCGCCTCCACGGCGGCGCGGGCATCGGCCTGCAGCGCCGGTTTCAGCACCAGATCTTCCGGCGGATAGCCGGTGATGAAAAGTTCGGAGAACAGCACAAGGTCGGCGCCCAGCTTTGCCGCTTCGCCGTGCGCCTTGCGGGCGCGCGCCAAATTGCCCGCGATATCGCCCATCACGGGATTGAGCTGCGCCAGGGCAATGCGAAGACGGTCCGTCATTGCGGTGGTTTATAGGATTTGAAGTGGAAAAAGTACCGCTTAAGCGACGGCGCGGCCGTGGGCTGCGGGCCTGACGGCCGGCATGGCGGCTTCCACCGCCTCGTCGATACGGATGGCGGTGGCGAGCGCCAGGCGGGCCTGTTCGGCCAGCACCAGCGGGGCCGCGCCGCCCGCGACGGCGGTGACGAAGCTGGCCACGGATTCGCCCAGCGGATCGCCCATTTCCAGCGCCGCCAGGGGGCGGGGCGTGGTATTGGTGACGGCGCGGGTGAGGAAATCGATCTCGATCACGCCATCGGCATAGACGGCGCGCAGGCCCCGCTTGCGGGTTTCGGCGATGCGGCTGGTGTCCAGCCGCGCCACGGTGCCGTTGGCGAAGGTGAGGATGGCGGAGACTTCATCCGCATGCGGACCATATTGGGTGATGCCGCGGGCCTGGACATCCAGCGCCGGGCTGTCCACCAGCGTATGCACCAGGTCGAGATCGTGGATCATCAGGTCCAGCACGGCGCTGACGTCATCGCCGCGCCCGGTCCAGGGACCGCGGCGCCAGCATTGGATTTCCAGCGGGGTTTCGGCCTGGTCGAGCAGCCCGGTGCGGGCGAAGACAAACCGCTCCTGATGGCCGACGGTCAGAACCAGCCCGGTCTTGGCGGCCAGCGCCACCAGATCATTGGCTTCCTCGATGGTGGTGGCGATGGGCTTTTCCACCAGCACATGGGCGCCGGCATTGAGGAAGGCGCGGACGATCTCGGCATGGGTGACGGCGGGCGAGCAGATGCTGACAAGGTCCACCTTGCCCAGCAGTTCCCGCCAGTCGGCGACCGCCAGCACGCCCGGCGGGGCGGCGCGGCGCACATCGGCGCTGGGATCGGCAATGGCGAAAAGCTCGACATTCTGGCCGGCTTCGGCCAGGGCGCGGTATTTGGTGGAATGGTGGCGGCCAAAGGCGCCAGCCCCGATAACGGCGGCTTTCAGGGGGCCTTTTTCCGGAACGCGGCGGCGTAAAAACAAATCAGGCCCCTTGGCGAAAATCCGGATGCCATAAGGGACCGCAGTGCAGCAAAGCACTACTCATAAGATATTTCGGTGTGTTACAAATATGATTAAATAATTGAAATAGTTCAGATTTCCGGAGATGCCGCCATCAGCGAAGCCAGAGCCGCCACGATCAGATAGGCCAGCATCAGGGGGAAAAGCCCGATCAGCAGGGCGCCCGTAATATCGGTATAGGCGCTGCACTGGAACCAGGGATAGGAGGAGCCGACAAAGAGGAACTGGATGCCCACCACCGCGACAATGCCCAAAAGGAAGGCGCGCAGGGTCGGGCCCAATATCTCCGGCCGCTTGGCCCGTTCCAGCCGCATGATGCCCGCGGTCAGTTTCAGGCGCGACACCGCCGAACCCAGATAGATGATGGCGAGCAGCCAGGTGAAGGCCGCCGCGAACACCCGCCCGCCATCCATGCTGCAAACCGCCAGGGAATAGACCAGCGCCCGCTGCCCCGGCACCGCGAAATACATCGCCGATTCCAGCGCGCCGGTGGCGCCCGTGCCGATGGCTCCCCCGTCCGACGACATAGGGGCGAACACCACCTGGTTGACGAAACTGAGGATCAGGAAAACCACGAAGATGATTTCATTGAAGCCGGGAATGAAATGCGCCGTTTTCAGCCGGGCGATCAGCGGCGTGCCCGGCGGGCTTCCCGCCGCGCCGAAACCGCCGGCGAACAGCAGGCCCATGGCCGTGAACAGCACAACGCAGATGCCGACGGTGAAAGCCGATGCTGCCAGCGGCACGCCGCTGCTCAGCTGGATGCGCAGGGCATGGGCGCCCGCGACAAGGCAAAACACCACCCAGCTTTTTGCCAACAGTCTTGCAAAGCCCATTGTCTGATTGCCCGCGCCTTATGCCGACGCGGCCAGGGCTGCATCCTTCATGCGCTCGTCGCGGATGCCCTGGGCAATCAGGAACGCCAGTTCCAGCGCCTGGCTGGCATTGAGGCGCGGATCGCAGGCCGTCTGGTAGCGCTCGGCCAGATCCAGCTCCTTGATCGCCTGCGCGCCCCCCAGGCATTCGGTGACGTCCTGTCCCGTCATCTCCAGATGCACGCCGCCGGCATGGGTGCCTTCGGCGCGGTGAATGGCGAAAAAGCTCTTCACTTCTTCCAGGATGCGGTCCACCGGTCGGGTCTTGTAGCCCGATTTCAGCTTGATGGTGTTGCCGTGCATGGGATCGGACGACCAGACGATTTGGGCGCCCTCGCGTTTCACCGCCCGCACCAGCGGCGGCAGCTTCTCGGCGATCTTGTCGGCGCCGAAGCGGGCGATCAGGGTGAGGCGGCCGGGAATATTCTGCGGGTTCAGCACGGCGATGAGGCGCAGCAATTCGTCCTCGCCGATGGAGGGGCCGCATTTCAGGCCGATGGGATTCTTGATGCCGCGCATGAATTCGACATGGGCGCCGTCGAGCTGGCGGGTGCGGTCGCCGATCCACAGCATGTGCGCCGAGGTGTCGTACCAGTCGCCGCTGGTGGAATCGACCCGCGTCATGGCCTGTTCATAGGACAGCAGCAGCGCTTCGTGGCTGGTGTAGAAATCGGTGGCGCGCAATTGCGGCACGGAGTCCGAGGTGATGCCGCACGCCGCCATGAATTCGAGCGTTTCGGAAATACGCTGCGCCAGACCTTCATATTGTTCGCCGGCCGGCGAGTCCGCGATGAAGCCCAGCATCCAGCGGTGGACATTGTGCAGGTCGGCATAGCCGCCTTGCGCGAAGGCGCGCAGCAGGTTCAGCGTCCCCGCCGACTGGGCATTGGCCTGGATCAGGCGCTGCGGATCGGGAATGCGCGCCTCGGCGGTGAATTCGCTGCCGTTGATATTGTCGCCGCGATAGGAGGGCAGCGTCACGCCGCCGATGGTTTCGGTGTCGTCGGAGCGCGGCTTGGCGAACTGGCCGGCGATGCGGCCCACTTTCACCACCGGCACGCCGGCGGCAAAGGTCAGCACCACCGCCATCTGCAGCAGCACGCGGAACATGTCGCGGATATTGTCGGGGTGGAATTCGGCGAAACTTTCGGCGCAGTCGCCGCCCTGGAGCAGGAACGCCTTGCCCCTGGCCACCTCGCCCAGCGCCGTCATCAGGTTGCGCGCCTCGCCCGCGAATACCAGCGGCGGGTGGGTCCTCAGGCGGCCCAGCACGGCTTCCAGCGCCGCCTGGTCCGGATAGACCGGGACCTGACGGATGGGCTTGTCCTGCCAGCTTTGCGGGGTCCAGCTCTGGGCCACCGTCTGCTCCTGCCTTGAAATATGGGTCCGGATATAGGGGAAGCGCCTGCTTTTTACCAGACAAAGGGGGGATGGCGCGTTAACGGGGAAATGCCGGGCCGGGCAGGGCTTGGACGGAATTGCGCCGTATCAATGCGACTGGCTATGCTTTGCGGTAGCCAATGCTCCCGGCCCGGCAAAAGCCGGGAATTCCGCTTTTCCGCGAGGTCCGCATGCCTGATGGCACCAGTACTGCCGCCTATTACCGTCCCAAGCTGATTACCACCCTCAGCGAAGGCTACCACCTTGCCCAATTCCGCAAGGATCTTCCGGCGGCGCTGACCGTGGCCATCGTCGCCCTGCCCCTCTCCATGGCATTCGCCATTGCCTCCGGCGTTTCGCCGGAGCGCGGGCTTTATACCGCCGTCATCGGCGGCTTTCTGGTCTCGGCCCTGGGCGGAAGCCGTTACCAGATCGGCGGACCGGCGGGGGCCTTCATCGTGCTGGTCGCCGCCACGGTCGCCAAGTTCGGCCTGTCCGGAATGCTGCTGACGGTCCTGCTTTCCGGCGTGATGCTGACCTTTCTGGGCCTGTCGCGGCTGGGCTCGCTGATCCGCCACATCCCCCACGCGGTCACGGTGGGATTCACGTTCGGCATCGCCATCGTCATCCTGGCAAGCCAGCTGAAGGACCTGGGCGGACTGACGCTGACCACCGCCGAGCCTGGCCTGCTGCTGCCCAAGCTGGTGGTGCTGGCGGGCGCCCTTCCCAGCCTCAATCCGGCGGCGTTTGGCATTGCCGCCGCCGTGGTGGCGATTATTTTCCTGCAGCGGCGCGTAAAGCCAAACTGGCCCGGCATGCTGCTTGCCGTGATTGCCGCTTCCATCGCGGCATGGCTGCTGCATTTGCCGGTCGCCACCATCGGCAGCCGCTTCGGCGACCTGCCGCGCAGCTTGCCGGCGCCGGCCTTGCCGCCGGTCACGCTGGGGCTTGTGCTGCAGCTCCTGCCGACCGCGCTTTCCTTCACCCTGCTGGGCGCGGTGGAGAGCCTGTTGTCGGCCAAGGTCGCCGACAGCATGACCGGCCGGCGCCACCGCTCGAACATGGAACTGGTGGCGCAGGGCATCGCCAATATCGCCTCGGCGCTGTTCGGCGGCATTCCCGTGACCGGCACCATCGCGCGCACCGCCACCAATGTGCGCGCCGGCGCAAGCAGCCCGCTGTCGGGCATGATGCACGCTTTGTTCGTGCTGCTGTTCCTGGTGGTGGCGGCGCCGCTGGCAAGCTTCATCCCGCTCGCGGCGCTGGCCGGCGTGCTGGTGGTGGTGTGCTGGAACATGGCGGACAAGGGGGAATTCCTGGCCCTGCTGAAGAATTGGCCCAGCGCCATCGTGCTGCTGGCCACTTTCGGCCTGACCCTGCTGCGCGACCTGACCACCGGCATCGTGGCGGGCTGCGTGCTGGCGGCGATCTTCGCGCAGTTCCGGCGCAAGATCTCCGAGGAAGGCGTCTGAAGTTCAGGCCGGATTTTTCGAATAGCTTTTCGTCCGCATCGTCACCAGTTCCTCGGCGGCGGTGGGATGCAGCGCCATGGTGTCGTCGAAATCCTTCTTGGTGGCGCCCATCTTCACCGCAATGGCCACCGCCTGGATGATCTCGGCGCCATGGTCGCCGAAGATATGGCAGCCCAGCACCTTGCCGGTATTCGCATCCACCACCAGCTTCATCATGGTGCGGACTTCGCGGCCGCCCAGCGTATGCAGCAAAGGGCGGAAACTGGATTTGTAGACGTCAATGGAAAAGCCCATCGCCAGGGCCTTTTCCTCGGACAATCCCACCGTGCCGATTTCCGGCGTGGTGAAGACCGCGCTGGGAATATGCATGTGGTCCGGTTTGGTGGGATTGTTCCGGAAGGCGGTTTCGACAAAGCACATCGCTTCATGGATCGCCACGGGCGTCAGCTGCACCCGGTCGGTGACATCGCCCACGGCATAGATGTTGGCGGCTGTGGTGCGGGAGAATTCATCCACCTTCACTTCGCCTTTCTTGCCCAGCTCGACGCCGGCCTTTTCGACATGCAGCGCCATGGCGTTGGGCATGCGGCCGATCGCCAGCATGATCTGGTCGCATTCGATCACGGCGCCCTTGTTGGTTTCAGCATGCAGGCTTTGCCCGCGCTTCTCCACCTTGGTGAATTCGCAGCCCAGCAGAACGTCCAGCCCGCGCGTCTGCATCGAGGTCACCAGTGCATCGCGCAGGTCATTGTCGAAACCGCGCAGCGGCTTGTCGCCGCGATAGACCAGCGAAACATGGCTGCCCAACCCGTGAAAGATATGGGCGAATTCGAGCGCGATATAGCCGCCGCCCGCGATGAGAATCCGCCTGGGCAATTTCTCCAGGTGAAAGGCCTCATCCGAGGTGATGCATAGCTCGCCGCCGGGAATGACAT
Source organism: uncultured Alphaproteobacteria bacterium (assembly GCA_903857685.1). GTDB lineage: Bacteria > Pseudomonadota > Alphaproteobacteria > Micropepsales > Micropepsaceae > Rhizomicrobium. The sequence goes on along the minus strand of CAIOFO010000147.1, from coordinate 7,647 downwards.
GGACCGTGCCCATATCGCGGGTGGGGCGGTTGCCGGTGGCGATGAGGATCTTGTCCGCCGTCACCGTCTTGTTGCTGTTCAATAGCCGCAGCGTATGGGCATCCTCGAACACGGCGCGGTCCTGCAGGATTGTGACGCCCGCCGCCAGGACATTCTTGGTGTAGAGGCCTTCCAACCGGGCAATCTCCTTGTCCTTGTTGGCGATCAGGGTCGGCCAATCGAAGCGGGCGTCGCCGAAATCCCAGCCATAGCCCTTGGAATCCATGACATTTTCGGAAAACTGGCTGGCATAAACGAAGAGCTTCTTGGGAACGCAGCCGCGAATGACGCAGGTGCCGCCCATGCGGTATTCCTCGGCCAGCGCCACGCGAGCGCCGGTCATCGCCGCCATGCGGGCGGCGCGCACGCCGCCGGAGCCGCCGCCGATGACGAACAGATCATAATCGTAGCTGGTCATGCGCGATTGATGACTTCGACTTCGCCGGGCCCCGCGATCAACAGCGTGGTGGCGATGCCGATGAAAAGGCCATGCTCCACCATGCCGGGCACGGCGGAGATCGCCGAGGCCAGCTTGGGCGCGTTGTGGATGGCGCCGAAAGCGCAGTCATAGATCAGGTTGCCGCTATCGGTTTTGAACAATGCGCCGTCCTTTTCCCGCAGCCGCAGCGGCACAAGGCCATAGCCCAGGGACGCGAAGGTCTCGGCCAGATGGCGGGCGGTGACCTTGTGGCCGAACTCGACGACCTCGATGGGCAGCGGAAATTTGCCCAGCCGCGGCACCAGCTTGGATTCATCGGCGATCACGATCATTTTTTTGGAGGCGGCGGCGACGATTTTTTCCCGCAAATGCATGCCGCCGCCGCCCTTGATCAGGTCGAGGTTGCGGTCGGCCTCGTCGGCGCCGTCAATGGTCAGGTCCAGCGGCGCCAGCTCGTCCAGGGTGGACAGGGTCAGCCCCAGCTTGCGCGCCAGGGCGGCGGTGCGTTCCGAGGTCGGTACGCAGAGAAGTTTCTGGCCCGCCCGCGCCCGCGGCGCCAGCATTTCCACGAAAATCTCGGCGGTCGAGCCGGAGCCAAGCCCCAGCTTCATGCCGTCCTGGACATATTCGAGGGCCTTGGCGGCGACGGCGCGTTTGAGGGCGTTCTGGTCGGTCATGGCGGCGACCTTAAAGGGCGGCCATGGCCTACTCAACTGTGACGGATTTCGCCAAGTTTCTGGGCTGATCCACATCGGTGCCCTTAGCCAGGGCCGCGTGATAGGCCAGCAGTTGCACCGGAATGGCATAGAGCAATGGCGCGATGAAGGAATCGGCGTCCGGCACGGTGATGGAGGCCCAGACCGGCCCGGCCTCGGCGATGCCGCGCGCGTCGGAAATCAGCAGCACCTTGCCGCCCCGCGCCATCACTTCCTGGGTATTGGAGATGGTCTTTTCGTACAGCTCGTCATGCGGGGCGATGACGATGATCGGCACCGCCTCGTCAATCAGGGCGATGGGACCGTGTTTCATCTCGCCGGCGGCATAGCCTTCGGCATGGATATAGGAAATTTCCTTCAGCTTCAGGGCGCCTTCCAGCGCCAGGGGGAAGCTGGGGCCGCGCCCCATGTACAGCACGTCTCTGGCCCTGGCGATTTCCTCGCCCAGGCTTTTCAGCTTGCTTTCCTGTTTCAAGAACTCCGCGATGTGGCGCGGCGTTTCCAGGAGCGCGGTGCAAAGCCGTTTCTCGTCCGCCGCATCCAGCACGCCCCTCGCCTCGCCCGCCGCGATGGCGAAAGCGGCCAGCGCCGCCAGCTGGCAGGTAAAGGCCTTGGTCGAGGCGACGCCGATTTCGGGGCCGGCATAGGTGGGCAGCACGATATCGGCTTCGCGGGCGATGGAGCTTTCCTCGACATTGACGATGGCGATGGTGGTCTGGCCGTGCTTTTTGGCGTCGCGCAGCGCCGCCAGCGTGTCGGCGGTCTCCCCCGACTGGGAAATGAACAGGGCCGCGCCGCCCTTGGGATAGACGGGATTGCGGTAGCGCAGTTCGGAAGCGACATCGCTTTCCACCGGCAGACGCGCCAGTTTCTCGAACCAGTATTTGCCCACCATGCCGGCATAATAGGCCGTGCCGCAGGCCGAGATGGTCAGGCGCGGCGCGGTCTTCAGGGCTTCGCGCAGGCCCTTGCCCAGCCGCCGCACCACCGGCCCCGCCGGATCGAGATAATGCGCCAGGGTATGGCCCACCACTTCGGGCTGCTCATGGATTTCCTTGGCCATGAAATGACTGTGGCCGGCCTTGTCCACCAGGGCGGCGCTGGCGGCGGTGAGCTTGATTTCACGGTTGGCGGGACGGTCCTGGTCGTCGTAAATCGCCACCTCGGCGCCCCGGATCACCACGACATCGCCGTCTTCCAGATAGGCGACGCGGTTGGTGAAAGGCGCCAAGGCAAAGGCGTCGGAGCCGAGATAGGCTTCCTTTTCGGCATAGCCCACCGCCAGCGGCGCGCCCTTGCGCGCCCCGATCAGGAGGCCCTCATGATCCTTGAAGATCATAGCGATGGAATAGGCCCCGGTCAGCCGCGCCACTGCCGCCTTGGCGGCGGCTTCGGGCGACATTCCTCTGTCCATATTGTCGCTGATCAGATGCGCAGCCACTTCGCTGTCGGTCTGGGATTCGAATATGTGGCCCCGCGCCGTCAGCTCGTCGCGCAGTTCGCGGAAATTCTCGATGATGCCGTTATGGACGATCGCCACCCGCGCCGTGGCATGGGGATGAGCGTTGATCTCGGTGGGCGCGCCATGCGTCGCCCAGCGGGTATGGCCGATGCCGGTATGGCCGGTGAGCGGTTCTTTCCGCAGCACCGCGTCCAGCCTGGACAATTTTCCCGGCGAGCGGCGGCGTTCGATATTGCCATTTACCAGCGTGGCGATGCCCGCCGAGTCATAGCCGCGATATTCCAGGCGCCGCAGCGCTTCCAGGATCACCGGCGCGACATCCTGGCTGCCCGCAATGCCGACAATACCGCACATTACTTCTTCTCTTTCTGCTTGCGCTCCCGGAAGGCTTTTGCCCAGCCGGGCTTCTCGGTCTGCGCGCCGCGCGCGATCGCCAGCGCTTCGGGCGCCACGTCCTTCGTGATCACTGAACCGGCGGCGGTGATGGCGCCCGCGCCCACAGTGACCGGCGCCACCAGCGCGGTGTTGGAGCCGATAAAGGCGCCGGCGCCGATCTCGGTCAGCGCCTTGGTGAAGCCGTCGTAATTGCAGGTGATGGTGCCCGCACCGATATTGGCGCCGGCCCCGACATGGGCATCGCCGAGATAGGAAAGGTGGTTTGCTTTTGCGCCCGCGTCGATCACGGCGTTTTTCACTTCCACGAAATTGCCGATATGGGCGCCGGCGCCGATCCTGGCGCCGGGACGCAGGCGGGCGAAGGGGCCGACAATCGCGCCCGGCGACACTTCAACGGGAAGATTGGGCGCGCCTTCCAGATGGCTGTGGCTGCGGATGCGGGCGCCGGGACCCAGCACAACGCCGGGGCCGAACACCACAAAGGGCTCGATCTCGACATCCGGGCCGGCAATCGTGTCATGGGCGAAGAAGACCGTTTCCGGCGCGCTCATGCCGACGCCTTCAGCCAGCAGCCGGGCGCGCATGCGGGCCTGAAATTTGCCTTCCGCTTCCGCCAGCTCGGCGCGGCTGTTGACCCCCAGCACCGACACTTCATCGGCCAGCGCGACGGCGCATTTGACGCCTTCGGCCCGCGCCATGCTGGGCACATCGGTGAGATAATATTCCTTTTGCGCATTGTCGTTCTTGAGGGCGGCGGTCCAGCGGAAGAATTTCAGGGCGTCGGCGGCATAGCAGCCGCCATTGCACAGCGTGATGGCGCGTTCCGGGGCACTGGCGTCCTTGTATTCGACGATGCGGTTGAGGAAGCCATCCGGGGTCAGCAGCACCCGGCCATACTGGGCGGGGTCGCTGGCCTGGAAGGCCAGCATCGCCAATCCCGTGCGCGCCTGCGCCTTCATGCATTCGCCAATTACCTCCGGCGTCACCAGCGGCATGTCGCCATTGGCGATCACCAGCGTGCCGTCGAACCCCGCCAGGGCGCTTTGCGCGGAGCCCGCGGCATGGCCGGTGCCGAGCTGGCGGTCCTGCACCACGCTTTCGCATTTCAGGCCGGCGGCATAGGCGCGCACCGCATCCCCCGACGGCGACGTCACCACCACGATGCGTTCGACGCCGGCGCCACGCATGGCGGCCACGACATGGCCCAGCAGCGGCAGGCCCGCGATCTTGTGCAACACCTTGGGCAGCGCGGACATCATCCGCGTGCCCTGGCCGGCGGCCAGAATTATACCTGCCTTGGACATGGGTTTTTCGGTAAGCCTCAGCGGCCAAAAGGTGAAATAACGAATTGCGACTCTATATTGCGCCGATTCTGCATGGGATACCCTAATTCATGGCCCTTGCCCCTGCCCTGATTTTCGACCTGGACGGCACCCTGGTGGATACCGCCCCCGACCTTCTGGGCGCCACCAATGCGGTGCTGGCGGCGGAGGGGCGCGTGCCCATAGACCCGGCCTCGCTGCGCCATATGGTGGGGTTCGGCGCGGCCTCCCTGATCACCCAGGCCATGGCGGCCACCGGCCCCGCCGTGGCGGCAGGCGACCTGCCCGCCCTGGTGGCGATTTTCATCGCGCATTACCGGGCCCATATCGCCGATTTCAGCCGCCCCTTTCCCGGCGTGGAAGAGACGCTGAAGGAACTGAAGGCCGGCGGCGCAAGACTGGGCATTCTCACCAACAAGCCGGCGGAGCTGACCGGGCTGTTGCTGGACCGGCTGGGAATGAGCGGCCTGTTCGCCGCCGTCTATGGCGCGGGCCGCAAAAGCTATACCAAGCCGGACCCGCGCATCTTTCACGATGTGGTGGCCGACCTGCATGCCGAAAAGGCGGGCGCAAGCCCGGCGGTGATGATCGGCGATTCCATCACCGACCTGACCACCGCCCGGGCCGCCGGCGCACCCTGCATATTGATGTCCTATGGCTATACCCCGGTGCCGGCGCGGGATCTGGGCGGCGACCTGGTGCTGGACGAATTCGCGCAACTGTCCACGGCGCTGAAAAATATGGCGCTGTTATAATTCCCAGACGCTTTTGTTGTTTCCGGACGGGGCAGGCTTGCTCCACACCATGGCGCTGGAGCGCACCAGCCGGTTGACCCGCTCCAGCAGGCGGTCGGGCTGAAACGGCTTGACCATGTAATCGGCGGCTCCCGCGCCCATGGCCTGCATCACCATGCCGGTGTCGCGCTCGCCGGTCAGCATCATGACCGGCAATTTGTCGGTCTTGGCATCGGCCTTGATCGCTTCCAGCACATCAATGCCGGTCTTGCGCGGCATCTGCATGTCCAGAATGGCGGCCACCGGTTCGGCCTTGCGAATCAGCGCCAGGGCCTCGTCGCCATTCCTGGCGGCGAGCACCTCATAATCCGCCATTTCCAGGCGCAGGCTGACCAGGCTGATGACAATGGGGTCGTCGTCGGCAATGACGATGCGGCGCTTCATGGCGGCTCCGGTGAATAAAGGCCGGCAGACTGCGGCACGGGACTTAACATTTCACCAAAGGGAATTCGTCCCGGTATTTTGTCCTGACAAGAAAAAAACATTCCTGCCGCTAATGCGACCTGAGCGCGCAAGTGCCTGTCAACTCCCGCATATTCCAGCGTAAAATGTTTGCGATTCGACATTCTTTTGAGTGGGACTGTGGTCATGGCTTCTGTAATCGCTCCCCGCGGTGCGGCGCGGCTGGTGTCGCTTTTCGTCATCACGTTCACCGGTTTCTTCCTGCTGGGCTATGGCGGCATCCAGATCGCGGGCGGCAACGCCCATCAGGCATCGCCGGTATGGCCGGCAACGGCCTTCGGTATCTGCCTGCTGCTGCGGCTGTCGCGGTCGCGGGCGGACGATCTGGCGATGCTGGCGGCAGTCCTGGCGGGCGGTTTGCTCGCCAACTGGCTGGGCGGGGCAATACCACCGCTCATGATCGGCTTCAGCCTGATCAACCTGCTGGACGTGCTGGCGGGGCTGGTGGCGGTGCGCAAGCTGGCCCAGCCGCGCTTCAACACCATGAAATCGGCTCTGCGTTTCGGCGTGGCGGCCGCCATCAGCCCGGCCCTGATCGGCGCCGTCCTGTCCTATGCCCTGGTCCGCGCCACGGGCGGCGACGCGCTGAAATCTGGGCTGGATTGGTTCTTCTCCAATGTGCTGGGGGTCTGCATCCTGTTCCCGTTCGGCATGACGGTCTCGCTGCGCCAGTTCGGCAAGCTGAATCTGGAGCGTCGCTTCTTCGAGGCGCTGGCGGTGTTCGCGCTTCTGGGCGCGGTGTCGGTGCTGGGCTTCCGCGACTCGCCCTTTTCGGCGCGCTTTCTCGTCCTGGCGGCGGCCATCCTGGCCACGGCCCGCTTCCGCCTGATGGGCGCGGGCGCCGCGATGATCATCATCGGCGCCATCGCGCTGGAAACGCCCGCGCCGTTCGACCCCGCCAATCCGGTGCCTCATTTCGAGATGCTGCAACTGTTCCTGGCGGTGACCAGCCTGATCTGCGTGCGGACCGCCATGGTGCTGAACGAGCGCGATGTGCATATCGCGATAATCGAGCGGCGGCGGCGGCACGCGGTGCGCGCATCGCGCTTCAAGAGCCAGCTGCTGTCGCATGTCAGCCATGAAGTGCGCGGGCCGCTGTCGGCGATCATCGGATTTTCCGGCATGCTGGAATCCGGAACCCTGCCGCTCGACCGCGCCCATGAATTCGCCCATGTCATCGGCCATAACGGCGAGTTGCTGCAGCGGCTGCATGACGATCTGCTGGACCTGTCGCGGGCGGAGGCGGGCGTGCTGTCCATACAGTCCCGGCCGGTCCAGGTGCGCAGCACGCTGGAGATGTGCATCAGCGGCCTCAAGCTGGAAACCGCGCTGGGCGGCAAGCCGGTGCTGCTGGAAGAGATGGAGGACAGCCTGGCGGTGAGCGCCGATCCCATGCGCCTGGCCCAGATCATCAACAACCTGATCGCCAATGCCTACAAGTATGGCGACAATTTCTCGCCTATCCATGTCCGCGCCCGGCGCCTGGCCGATGGTTTCGGCCGCATCGAGATCGCCAATGCCGGGCCCGGCATCCAGAGCCATGAGCGCGAAACCCTGTTCCGCCCCTTCAGCAGGACCAAGGCCGGCCGCAATGTGCCGGGCGCCGGGCTGGGACTTTCCATCGCCAAGCTGCTGGTCGAACGGCAGGGCGGGCGGATTGATTTTGAGAGCATTCCCGGCCGCCAGACCAGGTTCTGGATTGATTTGCCGCTGGCCGCGTAGCGCCCCGGAAAAAGCCCGTCTGGGGCCCAAAAACGGGCGTCTTGACGGCCCATCTTGACGACCCCTGGGCCCGCCCCTATAGCCCTCGTCCGCCACGGATTTTCCGCTAAAATCCGGCAGGGCGGGCGCGTAGCTCAGCGGGAGAGCACTCCCTTCACACGGGAGGGGTCACAGGTTCAATCCCTGTCGCGCCCACCATTGTTTTCAATGACTTAGCTGGTTTTCAGCCCTCCAAAACCTATTTTAGTTTAATTTGGGACAGCACTAGGACAGCACCGTTGGGATGGCGAAGTCG
>CAIOFO010000146.1 GCA_903857685.1 uncultured Alphaproteobacteria bacterium | reverse complement strand
GCCGTCCCCAGGGAAACGACCAACGGTGAAACGCGGGTAGCTGCGACGCCGGAATCCGTCAAGAAACTCAAAACTCTGGGTCTCGACATTGTGATCGAGACCGGCGCCGGTCAGGCCGCGCGCATTGCCGATGCCGATTATGTCGCTGCCGGCGCCTCCATTGCCCCCGATGCCAGGAGCGCGCTGCAGGACGCCGACATTGTCCTCAAAGTGCGCGGTCCCAAGGGGGCTGAGACGGCGCTGCTGAAGAAAGGCGCCGTGGTCGCCGCCCTCCTGGCGCCGCATTCCGAAAAAGACTCCATCCAGGGCCTGGCGGCCCAGGGCGTCACCGCCTTCGCCATGGAATTCCTGCCGCGCATTTCCCGCGCCCAGGCGATGGACGTGCTGTCGTCCCAGGCCAATCTTGCCGGCTACAAGGCGGTGATAGACGCCGCGGCCCAGTTCGGCCGCGCCATGCCGATGATGATGACGGCGGCGGGCACCATCGCGCCGGCGCGCGTGCTGGTGATGGGCGTGGGCGTGGCGGGCCTTCAGGCCATCGCCACCGCCAAAAGGCTTGGCGCCATCGTCAGCGCCACCGATGTGCGCCCCGCCACCAAGGAACAGGTGGAATCGCTGGGCGGCACCTTCGTGGCGGTGATGGATGAGGAATTCAAGAACGCCCAGACGGCCGGCGGCTATGCCAAGGAAATGTCGAAGGAGTATCAGGCCAAGCAGGCCGCCCTGATCGCCGAGACCATCAAGAAACAGGACATCATCATCACCACCGCCCTGATTCCGGGCCGCAAGGCGCCGGTGCTGGTGAGCGAAGAGATGATCAAGGCCATGAAGCCGGGCTCGGTGATCGTGGATCTTGCGGCGGAAGCGGGCGGCAACACGCCGCTGACCAAGGCCAATGAGGTGATCGAGGTCCATGGCGTCACCATCATGGGCTACACCAACCTGCCCGGCCGGCTGGCGGTGGATTCCTCCTCGCTCTATTCGCGCAACCTGTTCAATTTCATCTCGCTGATCGTGGACAAGAAGACCGGCCAGCTTGCGATCGACTGGAATGACGAGATCGTCAAGGGCGCCGCCCTGACCAAGGACGGCGAACTCATTCACCCGAGCATGAAAGGCTAAGCGATGGAGATGATCGATCCCTTCGTATTCCGGCTTTCCATCTTCGTGCTGGCGATCTTTGTCGGCTATTTCGTGGTCTGGTCGGTGACGCCGGCGCTGCACACCCCGCTGATGAGCGTGACCAACGCGATATCCTCGGTGATCATTGTCGGCGCCCTGATCGCGGTGGCGGTCCCGGCGGTGGACGGCGCCTCCTGGACCTCCAAGCTGCTGGGCTTCTTCGCCCTGATCCTGGCGTCGGTGAACATCTTCGGCGGCTTTTTGGTCACCAGCCGCATGCTGGCGATGTACAAGAAGAAAGAGAAGAAATGACGGGGGATATCGCAGCCCTTCTCTATCTGGTCGCGGGCGTCCTTTTCATCCTGGCGCTGAAGGGCCTGTCCTCGCCCGTTTCCTCGCGCGCCGGCAACCGCAACGGCATGATCGGCATGACCATCGCGGTGGCCACCACCCTGTGGGTCGCGGGCGTCACCGATCCTCTGACCTGGGGCATGGTGATCGGCGGACTTGCGATCGGCGGCGGCATCGGCGCGGTGATGGCCAAGCGCATCGCCATGACCAACATGCCGCAACTGGTGGCGGCGTTCCATTCGCTGGTCGGCCTGGCCGCGGTGCTGACCGCCGGTGCGGCGCTTTATTCGCCGGCAGCCTTCGGCATTTGCGCCCTGGATGCAGGCAATGTCTGCACCGGGCTGATCAAGACCCAGAGCCTGATCGAAATGAGCCTGGGCGTCGCCATCGGCGCCATCACCTTCGCCGGCTCGCTGATCGCCTTTGCCAAGCTCAACGGCAACATGTCGGGGGCGCCCATCATCCTGCCGGCGCGGCATATCCTCAATCTGCTGATCTTTTTGGCGATCATCGGCCTGATTGTCTATTTTACCATGGACCAGCCGCAATGGGCCTTCTGGGCGATTACGGGCCTCAGCTTCGTCTTCGGCATCACCCTCATCATCCCCATCGGCGGCGCCGACATGCCGGTGGTGGTCTCGATGCTGAACTCCTATTCCGGCTGGGCGGCGGCGGGCATCGGCTTTACGCTTGAGAACACCGCCCTGATCATCACCGGCGCGCTGGTGGGCTCCTCCGGCGCCATCCTGTCCTACATCATGTGCAAGGGCATGAACCGCAGCTTCGTCTCGGTGATCGCGGGCGGCTTTGGCGGCGAGACCGCGGCGGCGGGCGGCGTGAAGGAGACGCGTCCGGTCAAGCAGGGCTCGGCCGACGACGCCGCCTTCATCATGAAGAACGCCTCCAGCGTCATCATCGTGCCGGGTTACGGCATGGCGGTGGCCCAGGCCCAGCACGCGGTGCGCGAGATGGCCGACAAGCTCAAGGCCGAGGGCGTCAAGGTCTCTTACGCCATTCATCCGGTGGCGGGCCGCATGCCCGGCCACATGAATGTGCTGCTGGCCGAGGCCAATGTGCCCTATGACGAGGTCTTCGAGCTGGAAGACATCAACTCGCAGTTCGCCCAGGCCGATGTCGCCTATGTCATCGGCGCCAACGACGTCACCAATCCCTCCGCCAAGACCGATCCCAAGTCGCCGATCTTCGGCATGCCGATCCTGGATGTGGAAAAAGCCAAGACCGTGCTCTTCATCAAGCGCGGCATGGGTTCGGGCTATGCCGGCGTCGACAACGAGCTCTTCTTCCGCGACAACACCATGATGTTGTTCGCCGACGCCAAGAAAATGACGGAAGAGATCGTCAAAGCTCTGGGGTGAGGCGCGTCCTCGCTACGCTCGGGCCAGGGCAAGCTTTTCTAAACTCGCTATGCGCGCAAGAAAAGCTAGGCCTACGCTCCGCACGACGCTCCTGCCCAGACCGCAAAATTCCTCGCGCCTCTGCGAACTGACGCGTTGTTTTGGAAGTTTAGCTTTCCGTCCGCCGTGGCATCGCCAGCACGGCCAGCCCCATCTCCGCCAGGATGCGGACCACCATCAGCGCGATCACGCCGCGCAGCAGCGCGCTGAGAATGACGAAGAGGCCGGCCAGCATCGGATTGCGGCCCATGCCGAACATGCGCGGCCCGCGGCCAAAACGGCGGTTCATCATCATGCCCCGGTTCATGCCGGGCCCCATCATTCCCGGGCCCATCATGCCGGGGCCCATGCGGCGGCCCATCATGCCTTGCGGCGTTGTTGCTGCATCGGGTGCGGCGCTGCTGGTGACAGCGGCGGGCGGCAGGGGTGGACGGCTTATCATCCGCACGCCGCGCAGCACGCCCAGCACCACCACCACGGTGATCAGGATCAGCGCGGCGATGTACAGGCACCGGATAAGACGGGGAGCCATGGAATTGTTGAGGGTAAGAATATCGCGTGCGGCCATTTCTTCCTCCTATATTTGATGGTCGCGCGGCCGACAGAGTTGCCTAGCGGCAGCGTACGGCAACCGCGTTGCACTTTTCCTGGCCGTCGCTCCATAAGCGCGTCTGCTGCGCGCATTACCAAAGGCTACGCCTGTGGGGGCATCTGCGCAAATGAAGCAATTCTCAGACTCTTAATTCGCCAAGTTTGCAGACCAGCTTCCATTCCGCCGGGGTAACTGGCTGGACAGACAGGCGAAAGCTGGTGACCAGGCTCATCTTGGCCAGGGCCGGTGTCGCCTTGACTTCGGCCAGGGTCACGGGCCGCGGCACGTCCTTCACCGCTTTCACATCCACCAGCCCGAAAATGCCCTTTTCATCGGTGGGATCGGGCCGGAATTCGCCGATCACCTCGACTATGCCCACCACGGCTTTCTCGTCGCCGGAATGATAGAAGAACCCCAGATCGCCTTTCTTCATCGCCATCAGGTTCAGCTTGGCGGTGTGATTGCGCACCCCGCTCCAGGGCTCGCCGCTGGCGCCCTTCTTCTTCTGCATCTCCCAGGACCAGGTCTCCGGTTCGCTCTTGAGCAGCCAGTATTTCATTCCGCCTTGAGCCTCCGGCTCATCAGCCGCGTCAACGCTTCGCCAAGGGGCAGCGCGCCGCTGATCAGATCGGCCATCGCCTCAGCAATAGGCATCTCGACCCCAGCCTGTTTGGCCCGCGTCACCAGCGCCGGCGCCGTGTCCACGCCTTCGGCAAGCGGGTGGCCGGGCCGGTTCAGGTCAGCCAGGCTGTTGCCCTGACCCAATGCGACGCCAAAGGAAAAATTCCGCGAGGAGCGGCTGGTCGCGGTCAGCACCAGGTCGCCCAGCCCCGACAATCCCATCAAGGTTTCGGAGCGCGCGCCCAGCGCCTCGCCCAGCCGCGCCAGTTCGGCGAAGCTGCGTGCCAGCAGCGCGGCGCGGGCATTCTCGCCAAGACCCAGGCCTTCGACCACGCCGCAGGCGATGGCATAGACATTCTTGGCCGCGCCGCCCAATGCCACGCCGGTTACATCGTCGCTGGCATAGGGGCGGAAGACCGGCGTGCTCAGGCAGGCTTGCAGCCGCCCCGCGGCACCGCCTTTGGCCGCGATGGTGACGGCGGTGGGCAATCCCTTGGCCACATCGCGCGCGAATGACGGACCCGACAGAATCGCCACCGTCGCGGACGGCGCCGCGCCCGCCACCACTTCGTGAACCAGCTTGCCGCTGGCCTTCTCGATGCCCTTGGCGCAGATCACCAGCGGCACGCCGGGCTTCAGGTGCGGCGCCAGCTTTTCCACAAAGCCGTGCAGCACCTGCGCCGGAACCGCCAGCAACAAAGCCTCGGCGCTGGCGGCCTCGGCCAGATCGCCGGTCGCCTTCAATTGCTCGGGCAGGATGACGTCCGGCAGGAAACGGTTTTGCCGTCCGGCCCGGATGCTGGCCAGCACATCGTCTTCCCGCACCCATAGCAGCGTGTCGCGCCCGGCCGCCACGGCGGTCAGTGCGAGGGCGGTGCCCCAGGCGCCGGCGCCCAGAACGGCAATGCGGGAATAAGGCAGTGGATCGGCCATGTGGGAAGACTAAATGATCGGTTGATTATTCAGAAAGGGCTTCTATCCTGACCGCAACAGGAAGGCGCCGCAACAAGAGGGCGGGCAATTCCCGCGCGTTCGAGGAAAGCATGGCCGAAAAAGACACCCGTGCCCAGATCGTCGCCGCCGCCAGGAAGCGCTTTGTGCATTTCGGCTATGGCAAGACCTGCATGGCGGAAATCGCCGGCGATTGCGGCATGTCGCCGGGCAATCTCTACCGCTTTTTTCCCGGCAAGCTGGACATCGCCGAGGCCATCGCCACCGCCGATTATGAAAATCATCTCGACCATCTGCGCCGCCAGGCCGCCCGTCCCGGCCGCCGCGCGGGGGAAAAGCTGCACGATTTCCTGTTCGAGGGACTGCGCCGCACCTACAACCGGCAGGAAAGAGACCCACGCGCCCTTGAGCTGGCGCGGGTGATCGCCGCCGAGCGCCCCGCCTTCTCCAGCTGGATGATGGAAAGCGAGCGGGCGATCATGGTCGGCGTGATGGAAGAAGCCGAGCGCTCCGGCGAGTTCGATATCGCCGACAAGGATTTCACCGCCGAGTTGATCCAGTCCGCCACCGTGAAATTCCGCGATCCCCAGCTCTGGTCCAGGCTCAGCCTGTCCCGGCTGGAACGGGAACTGGATGGCGTCTGGAAGCTTCTGGTGGAAGGCCTTGCGCCCAAACCGGCGCGGGCCCGCAACCAGGAAACCGCCTGATCATGCATCGTCTCAAAGCCGGATTTTGCGCCCTGTTGTCCGTCGCCTTTCTGTCCGGCGCGGGCCAGGCGCCGCCGCCGCGTAGGATCGAATTCACCGCCGATGAGCAGGTCGCACTCGACAAGATCAGCACCTATCTCAACGGCGTGCATTCCCTGAAAAGCGGCTTCATCCAGCTGGGGCCGGACGGGCAGCTTGACCAGGGCGAATTCCTGCTGGAAAAACCGGGCAAGCTGCGCTTTGCCTACAACCCGCCCAGCGCCACCCTGATCGTAGCCACGGACGGCAAGGTCTATGTGCAGAACAAGCGGCTCAACACGGTCGATCGCTACAGCCTGTCCGACACGCCGCTGGGCCTGCTGCTGGACGACAAGGTCAATCTCAAGGCCAACAATGCCATCACCGGCATCGACATGCGCCAGGACGCGCTGGTGGTGCATGCCCGCACCAGCAACAACCGCCAGCAGGGCAATATCACGCTGGTCTTTTCCAATCCGCAGATCGAGCTGCGGCAATGGACGATCAAGGACAATCAGGGCGGCACCACCATGGTGGCGCTGCACAATCCCGAACCCGGCGCCGTGATCGACGAAAGCCTGTTCACACCGCCGGCCAAAACACCCGTCGCCCGGAAAACCGATTGATGCCGGCGCTGGTCGGCATTGTCTGCGATCTCGAGCGGGCGGCGGATGGCATGCAGTCCCATTGCGCGGGCGAAGAATATGTCAGTGCGATCCAGGGCATCGGCGCGCTGCCGCTGCTGATCCCGGTGACCGTGCCGCCGCTTCAAGCCGCCGGCCTGCTGGCGCGGCTGGATGGCCTGCTTTTCACCGGCGCACCGTCGAATGTTTCTCCCCAATTGTATGGCGGGCCGGCGCCGCGCCCCGGCACGAAGCTGGACGAAGCGCGCGATGACACCAGCCTGGCGCTGCTCCCGGCCGCGATGGAATTGGGGCTTCCCCCGCTCTGCATTTGCCGCGGCTTTCAGGAATTGAATGTGGTGCTGGGCGGCACCTTGGATCAGCATGTCCATGAGACGCCCGGGCGCCTGGACCACCGGGAAAAACCGGACGCGCCGCTGGCGGTGCAATATGGCCCCGCCCACACGCTCGCCATCGCCGGCGGCGGCGTTCTGGCGGGCCTGCTGGGAACGGCGGACGTGACGGTCAATTCCCTCCACCATCAAGGCATCGCTCGGCTGGCCCCGGGCCTGCTTGCCGAGGCCCATGCCCCCGACGGTTTGGTCGAGGCGGTGTCGCTGCCCGGCGCCAGGGGCTTCCTGCTGGGCGTGCAATGGCATCCCGAATGGGCCGCCGCCCGCGACCCCGTCAGCCGGGCCATTTTCCAGGGATTCCGAGAGGCTTTGGAGGGCTGATTTGCTCCGAACGACTATGGCAAAAATGGTGCTGACAAGAGAAAAATTGTCTAAATTCCTTTTTAGAAGAAAATAGTTGAAACGTGTGTCTTTTCTGCATAGGCTGGTTTCCGAAGGCTTTTGGTTCCGCAAGCACTGCCCCCCCGCTCGCAAGCGGACCCAGCCTTCGCTGGATCCCGGTATCCCCTCCCGGCATCCGATCCGCGCGTAACGGCGCATTTAGGCGCCCGGTCTTGACGGCCGGGCGCCTTTTTTTGTGCCGTCTTTTTTGCTGGTCGCACGGCCTACGGAAAACCGCTCCGCGCCCTTCCGGGCGCTGCGCACTTTTCCGGGCCGATGCTCCACTACCGCACCCGCCTCAGAGTCAGGTTGATGCGCCCGCCGCCCGGCAAAAGCGTCGAGGTGCCGGGCAGGATG
>CAIOFO010000145.1 GCA_903857685.1 uncultured Alphaproteobacteria bacterium | reverse complement strand
TCTTCTTCAGCTGCATTAAGATACTGCACTTCGCCGGTAACAACGCCTTTAACTACTTTTACATACGGCGTCTCGATCATGCCGAATGAGTTAAGACGTGCGTATTGCGCCAAACGCAAGATAAGGCCGATGTTCGGACCTTCAGGGGTGTGGATCGGGCACAGGCGACCGTAGTGCGACGGGTGCACATCGCGCACTTCAAAGCCGGCGCGCTCGCGGGTCAGGCCGCCCGGTCCAAGCGCCGACATGCGGCGCTTGTGGGTCAGTTCCGACAGCGGGTTCTGCTGGTCCATGAATTGCGACAGCTGCGAGGAGCCGAAGAATTCGCGCACCGCGGCCGCCACCGGCTTGGCGTTGATCAGGTCGTGCGGCATCACCGTGTCGATGTCCACGGCGCTCATGCGCTCCTTGATCGCCCGCTCCATGCGCAGCAGGCCGACGCGGAACTGGTTTTCCATCAACTCGCCCACCGAACGCACGCGGCGGTTGCCGAGATAGTCGATGTCGTCGATTTCGCCGCGGCCGTCACGCAGTTCCGCCAGCGCCTTGAGGATGGCGAGAATGTCTTCCTTGCGCAGCACCCGCATCGTGTCGGGCGCATCCAGGCCCATGCGCATGTTCATCTTGACGCGCCCAACCGCCGACAGGTCGTAGCGCTCGGAGTCAAAGAACAGCTGGCCGAACAGGGTTTCGGCGGTATCCAGCGTCGGCGGCTCACCCGGACGCATGACGCGATAGATGTCGATCAGCGCAGCTTCGCGGCTGTGATTCTTGTCCACCGCCAGCGTGTTGCGGATATAGGCGCCGATCGAAATGGTATCGACATTGATGACTTCGACTTCGTTGAAGCCGGCTTCCGCCAGGATCGCCAGATTGTCGGCGGTCAGCTCATCGCCGGCCTCGACATAAATCTCGCCCGTGTCGGGGTTGACCATATCCAGCGCGCTGAAGCGGCCGATCATCTCGTCTTCGGCAAAGCCGACATTCTTGATGCCGTCTTCCTGCATCTTGCGCAGGGCGCGCACGGTGATCTTGCTTCCAGCTTCCAGGATGACTTCGCCGTTCTTGGCGTTCTTCCAGTCCGAGCTGGACTTGGCGTTGCGCATCCAGGTCGGGTCCAGCGGGGTGACCCAGCTGCCGTCCTTCTGACGCTTGAAGGTGATCTTGGAATAGAAATAGGACAGGATTTCTTCCTGGGTCAGACCCAGCGCATAGAGCAATGTCGTCGCCGGCAGCTTGCGGCGGCGGTCGATGCGGACGTGGATAATGTCCTTGGCGTCGAATTCGAAATCGAGCCAGGAGCCGCGATAGGGAATGACGCGGGCGGCGAACAGCAGCTTGCCCGAGGAATGGGTCTTGCCCTTGTCGTGATCGAAAAAGACGCCCGGCGAACGGTGCATCTGGGAAACAATGACGCGCTCCGTGCCGTTGACGACAAAGGTTCCGTTCTCGGTCATGAAGGGAACGTCGCCCATATAGACGTCCTGCTCCTTGATGTCCTTGACCGACTTGGCGCCGGTTTCCTGGTCCACATCGAACACGATCAGGCGCAGCGTCACCTTGAGCGGCGCGGCATAGGTCATGGAGCGCTGCTGGCACTCCTCGACATCGTATTTGGGATCTTCGAAATGATAGTCGACATATTCCAGCAGCGAGGATTCCGAGAAATCCTTGATTGGAAACACCTGGCGGAACACCGCTTCCAGGCCTTCGTCACGGCGGACATCGCCCTTCACCAGTTGCAGGAACTGGTCATAGGAGGTGCGCTGAACCTCGATGAGGTTCGGCATCTGCGCGATTTCCTCGATCTTGCCGAAATTCTTGCGAAGGCGTTTGCGTCCGGTGAAGGAAAGGGTCATTCCGATGAATCCTTTGCGGCCTTAAGAGCCGTGTCTGCACGCGGGGGCGCGAGCAGCAGTTGCGAAACCAATGGCAAAAGCCGCCAACCCCTTCGATGCGCGAATCACCGAAGGGGGGCGGATGAACGAAATATGCACGACACCGTGGTTTTTCAACCCTTTGGTGCTCTTCCTATTACTTCAACTCGACCTTGGCGCCGGCGTCCTCAAGCTGCTTTTTGATCTTGGCAGCTTCGTCCTTCGACACATCGGCCTTTACTTCCTTGGGCGCGCCTTCGACCAGGTCCTTGGCTTCCTTGAGGCCCAGGCCCGTGATCGCACGCACTTCCTTGATCACGTTGATCTTCTTGTCGCCGGCTTCCGTCAGAATGACCGTGAATTCGGTCTTTTCGGCGGCAGCGGCGGCAGCCGGAGCAGCGGCGGCGGCAGCGGCCACCGGGGCTGCGGCAGAAACGCCCCACTTTTCTTCCAGAAGCTTGGCCAGGTCGGCGGCTTCCAGGACGGTCAGGGCGGACAGGTCATCAACCAGTTTTTCGATCTTCGACATTGTTTCAGTTCCTTGAGTGTTGGTTCGGGTTTGGATGTTTACAGTGATTGCTTAAGCCGCTTCTTTCTTGGAATAGGCTCCGATAACGCGGGCAAGTTGACCGGCAGGCGCCTGAACGATGCCTGCAATCTTGGTCGCGGGCGCCACAAGCAGGCCCACGATCTTGCCCCGGAGTTCATTGAGCGACGGCAGGGATGCGAGGGCTTTGACGCCATTCACATCCAGAGCCGTTGCTCCGACCGCACCGCCCAGGATCACGAGCTTTTCGTTATCCTTGGCGTAGGCCACCGCGACCTTCGAAGCGGCGATCGGATCATTGCTGATGGCAATGCCGGTCGGCCCCTTGAAGAGGTGCGCGATGCCCTCGACGGGCGTTCCTTTCAGAGCGCGGACCGCCAGACGGTTCTTGGCCACACGAAACGACGCCCCGGCCGCATTCATGCGGGACCGAAGATCGCTCATCTGAGCCACCGTCATGCCGGAATAGTGGGCAACCACCACGGAGCCGGCTTTCGAGAAAACCCCATTCAGGTCTTCAACGACTTCCGCCTTTTTGGCTTTTTCCACTTTGCTCTCCTTTGCAATCCCGCGTGACGATCCGCGGGATCACCCTGTTGCTGAACGCTGCCCCAGGGTCCAAACCCGAGTTGCGGAAGTATGCTTCCGAAATCCGGTTCATTCCCTGTCTATGCTGGAGAATTTTAAGACACCGCTTTTGGCCTATGGCCGTAAGTGGGGTCTCCAGCAGTCTCGGACAGTTCCCGGCGATCGTCCGCCGGAATTCACACCCACCCCAGAAGGGTGGAATTAAAAAAGCACTCTTACGCTTGCGCTCCACCGGCACCGACCGAGGCGAGCGCGATCTTCACGCCGGGGCCCATGGTCGAGGAGATGGAAATCTTCTTCATGTAATGGCCCTTGGCGCCCGAGGGCTTGGCCTTCATGACGCTGTCAATGAATGCCCTGACATTGGCAATGATGGCGTCTTCGGTGAAGCTGGCCTTGCCGACGCCGGCCTGGACGATGCCCGCCTTTTCGACACGGAATTCCACCGCGCCGCCCTTGGCGTCTTTCACCGCCTGGGTGACGTCCATGGTCACGGTACCGACCTTGGGGTTCGGCATCAGGTTGCGCGGGCCGAGGACTTTGCCGAGACGGCCGACAATGCCCATCATGTCCGGGGTGGCGATGCAGCGGTCAAAGTCGATCACGCCCTTGTTGACCTGTTCGGCAAGGTCTTCGGCGCCGACAAGATCGGCGCCCGCCTTCTTGGCTTCCTCGGCCTTGGCGCCCTTGGCGAACACCGCGACGCGCTGGGTGCGGCCGCTGCCCGACGGCAGCGAAACCACGCCGCGCACCATCTGGTCGGCATGCTTGGGATCCACGCCCAGATTGAGCGACAATTCGATGGTTTCATCGAACTTGGCGGTGGCCCGCGACTTGATCAGCTTGACGGCCTCTTCGACCGTATAACTCTTGGCCGGGTCGAGATTTTCCGAGGCCTTCTTGAAACGCTTGGAGATTGCCATGGCGGTTAATCCCTCACCGTGATGCCCATCGAGCGGGCGGAGCCTTCGATCATCAACATCGCATTGTCGATATCGTTGGCGTTGAGGTCCTTCATTTTCGCCTGGGCGATTTCACGCACCTGGGCGCGCGTCACGCTGCCGGCGCTGGTGATGCCGGGGGATTTTGAACCGCTGGTCAGCTTGGCTGCCTTTTTCAGGAAAAAGGAGGCAGGCGCGGTCTTCATCTCGAAGGTGAAGGACTTGTCCGAGAACACGGTGATGGTCACCGGGATCGGCATGTTCTTTTCCTGGTCCTGCGTCTTGGCGTTGAACGCCTTGCAGAACTCCATGATGTTCAGGCCGCGCTGGCCCAGCGCCGGACCGATCGGGGGCGACGGATTGGCCGCCCCGGCCGGCACCTGCAATTTGATGTAACCCGTTACTTTCTTTGCCATGTCTCGCCGCCTCCTTTTTGCGGCTTAGCGGTTCAAACGAGACTTTCGTCTCTCCCGCGGGACTTACACTCTACAACACCCGTCAAGCCCCCTCTTTCGAAGGCTGGACGGCACTCACATTTTCTCGACCTGCGTATATTCCAGCTCGACCGGTGTGGCGCGACCGAAGATGCTGACGGCCACCTTCACGCGGCTGCGGTCTTCGTCCACTTCTTCCACGGTACCGGTGAATGACGTGAACGGACCGTCGGCCACCCGCACCTGCTCGCCGATCTCGAACGAGATGGTGGATTTGGGATGTTCGGCGCCCTCGGTAACCTGGTTGAGGATGCGGTCCACTTCACCCTGGCGCAGCGCCATCGGCTTGTTGTTCTGGCCCAGGAAGCCGGTGACCTTCGGGATGTTCTTGACCAGGTGATAGATCTCGTCCGTCAGCTTGGCCTGCAGCAGCACATAGCCGGGCAGAAACTTGCGCTCGGAGGCGACCTTCTGGCCGCGGCGCACTTCGATCACATCTTCCGTCGGCACGATGACGTCGGCGATGAAATCCTCAAGATCCTGCAGCTTGGCCTGGCGGCGAATTTCCTCCGACACCTTCTTCTCGAAATTCGAGTAGGTGTGGACGATGTACCACTTGGCGTCGGCGACGGTTTTGGTTCCAGCTTCGCTCATGACAGTCTCCGGGCGCCAATCAGAAGCGTTTCGCCATACTGGAGCGCAAAATCCACCACCGCGAAGAACACCATGGTCAGGCCGACCATGATGAATACCATCATGGTGGTGAGCCAGGTTTCCTTCCAGCTCGGCCAGGTGACTTTCTTCGCCTCGCGGCGGACCTGCTTGAAGAACTCAATCGGCGTGGTGCGGCGCACGGCAACCGGCGCATCCGCGCCACCCGCATCGTCCGTTCTTTTTGTCACTTCGGCCATATCAAACTCTTCCAATATTGGCAGGAGCGGAGGGACTCGAACCCACGGCCCTCGGTTTTGGAGACCGATGCTCTACCAGCTGAGCTACGCTCCTGTGCGGACGACCCGCGAACTCCTGTGCAATCAAACCTACTTGATGATCTTGGCAACGACGCCCGCGCCGACGGTCCGGCCGCCTTCGCGGATGGCGAAGCGCAGCTTCTCTTCCATCGCGATGGGGACGATCAGTTCGACTTCGCAGGAGACATTGTCGCCCG
>CAIOFO010000144.1 GCA_903857685.1 uncultured Alphaproteobacteria bacterium | reverse complement strand
GCCGCCCTGGGACTGGGCAACCCCGACGTGCTGCCCCTGTGGTTCGGGGAGACCGACCTGGTCACCCCCAAATTCATCCGCGACGCCGCTACCAAGGCGCTGGAGGACGGCAAGACCTTTTATACCTTCGCGCGCGGCATCCTGCCCCTGCGCGAAGAACTGGCGGCTTTCCACAAGCGGACATCGGGCGCCGACATTGCGGTGGAGCGCATCACCGTGCCGGGCGCGGCGATGCTGGCGGTGACCTCGGCGCTGCAATGCGTGGTGGAGACCGGCGACAATATCGTCATCGTCTCGCCGATCTGGCCCAACATCTTCCAGGCCGCCAAGATCGCCGGCGCAGAGCCCCGGCTGGTGCGGCTGGACGAGGACTGGGCATCGGGCAAATGGAAGCTCGATTTGCAGAAGCTGTTCGATGCCTGCGACGGGCGCACCAAGGCCTTCTTCCTCGCCTCGCCCGGCAATCCCACCGGCTGGATGCTGACGCGGGACGAACAGAAACAGATTCTGGACTTCGCGCGGGCCAAGGGCATCGCCATCATCAGCGACGAGGTTTACGGCACGCTGGTCTATGACGGCACGGCGCATGCGCCGTCATTTCTTTCTATCGCCACGCCGGACGACGCGGTGTTCGTGATCGGCAGCTTCTCCAAGCCCTGGGCGATGACCGGCTGGCGCATCGGCTGGCTGGTGCATCCGATAGGGCTCGCCACCGCGATGGGCGTGATCGCCCAGGCCAACAACACCGGCGCCACGCATTTCCTGCAATATGGCGCGCTGGCGGCGCTGTCGCCGGAAGGCGAAACATTCCGCGGCGAACTTCTGGCGCGTTGCGCCAAGGGCCGCGACATCGTGGAGACATTCATCCAGGGGCAAAACCGCATCCGCTGGATGAAACCCGACGGCGCCTTTTACGGCTTTCTCTATGTGGACGGGCTGAAGGACAGTTTGAAATTCGCGCAAGACATGGTGCGAAACGAAAAAGTCGGCGTGTCGCCGGGCTGGGCCTTTTCGCTGGGCGATCCGCGCGATGAAGCTTACTTGCGCATCTGCTTCGCCCAGGACCAGATTAAGCTGGCCGAAGGGCTGAGCCGGATCGCGGCGGCGGTGGGAAAAATCTAGACCGCTTCGACCGACACCACGCCCGGTATCGCGGCGATGACATTGCGGAGCGATGCCGTCACCGCCAGACGCTTGTTCAGCGCGATCTCGACTTCCTCGCCCGGCCCGCCCGGCACGATGAAACTCACCAGCCCCTTGCCCGAGCCCTGCAATTGCGCCGCCACGGCATTGAGGGGTGCAACGGAATCCAGCCGCACAACCATGCCCTCGCCCGCATTGGCCGCCGCCTGGTCGAGGTCGGTGATGGAGGCGGCGCGCAGTTTCAGCTCGTCGCCGTCCCAGTCGGCGCTGGCGGTGATCAGGAGCGACTTGCCGGCTTCCAGCAAATTGCGGCAGGCGGCCAGCACCTCGGGAAACAGCATCACCTCGAACATGCCGGTGGGATCGGAGAAGGAGACAAAGGCATACATCTGGTCGTTGCGGCCGCGCCGCTCGGACTTCTTGATCATGGTTCCGGCCAGCCGCGCCTTGAAGCCACTGCGCCGGTCTTCCGTCAGGGCGGCGTAAGAGGTGGCGCCCAGACGCTTGAGCGCCGGGCCATAGGCATCGAGCGGATGGCCCGAGAGATAAAAGCCCATGGCGGAGAATTCCTCCGCCAGTTTTTCATGCGCCGGCCAGTCCGGCACCGATGTCAGGCGCAATTCTTCCACCGCGCCGCCGAACATGTTGGACTGGCCGCTTTCGCGTTCCCGTGCCGCAGCAGCAGCCCCGCCCAATATGCGGTCGGAATTTTCCACCAGCTGGCGGCGGTTTTTGTTCAAGCTGTCGAACGCCCCTGCCCGCACCAGATTTTCGAAAGCCCGCTTGTTGACCAGCCGGGGATCAACGCGACGCGCGAAATCGCCCATGCTCTTGAACGGGCCGCCCGCTTCGCGCACCTCGACCACATGGTCCATCGCCTGGCGGCCCACGCCCTTGACGGCGGCCAGGGCATAAAACACCTCGCCGGCATCGGCATCGCAGGAGAACACGGCCTGCGAGCGGTTGATGTCGGGCGGCAGCAGCCGCACGCCCAGGCGCGCGGCTTCCTGGCGGAAAATATTGAGCCGGTCGGTATTGCCGATATCCAGAGTCATGGAGGCGGCAAGGAATTCGACGGGATAGTTCGCCTTCAGGAACGCGGTCTGATAGGCGACCTGGGCATAGGCGGCGGCATGGCCCTTGTTGAAGCCGTAACCGGCGAATTTTTCCGCCTGCTCGAAAATCTGCTCGGCGACGGACTTGATGATGCCGCGCTCGCCCGCGCCCTTGAGAAACTTCTCCCGGTGCGGGATCATTTCCGAAATGATCTTCTTGCCCATGGCGCGGCGCAAAAGATCGGCCTCGCCCATGGTGTAACCGGCCAGTTCCCGGGCGATGCGCATGACATCGTCCTGGTAGGTCATCACGCCATAGGTTTCCTTGAGGATCGGCTCCAGAAGGGGATGCAGATATTCCGGCGCCTCCTTGCCGCTCTTGGCGGCGATGTATTTGGGAATCGAATCCATCGGGCCCGGCCGGTACAGTGCCACCAGCGCCACCAGGTCGTTGATATGGTCGGGCTTCATCTTGCGCAGCAGGTCGCGCATGCCCGAGCCTTCCAGCTGGAAGACGCCGACACTGTCGCCGCGCGACAGCATCTCGAACGCCGCCGGATCGGTGAAGGGGATGGTCTGGGTATCGATCTCGATGCCGCGGCGGCGCAGCAATTCCTGCGCCTTGGAAATCACGGTCAGGGTCTTCAGGCCGAGAAAGTCGAACTTCACCAGCCCGGCTTTTTCCGCATCCTCGTAATCGAACTGCGTCACCTGCATGTCGGAGCGCGGATCGCGGTAGAGCGGCAATATTTCATCCAGCGGCCGGTCGCCGATCACCACGCCCGCCGGATGGGTCGAGGCATGGCGGTAAAGCCCCTCGATCTTGCCGGTGATCTCGAACAGGCGCTGGGCCATCGGCTCCTGCTCGGCGATGGTCTGCAGCCGGGGTTCGCTGTCAATTGCCTCATGCAGCGACACCGGCTTACCCGGCGGATTGGGGATCAGCTTGGCGATGCGGTCCACCAGCCCCAGCGGCATCTGCAAGACACGCCCGGCATCGCGCACCGCAGCGCGGGCCTGCAAAGAACCCAGCGCGATAATGTTGGCGACGCGGTCGGCGCCGTATTTGTCGCGGACATAGCGGATGACCTCATCGCGCCGCTCCTGGCAGAAATCGATGTCGAAGTCCGGCATCGAGATACGCTCGGGATTGAGGAAGCGTTC
>CAIOFO010000143.1 GCA_903857685.1 uncultured Alphaproteobacteria bacterium | reverse complement strand
TCGAAATGCGAAATCTTCATCGTCGAGGGCGACTCGGCGGGTGGAAGCGCCAAGCAGGCGCGCAACCGCGCCAACCAGGCGGTGCTGCCCCTGCGCGGCAAGATCCTGAATATCGAGCGGGCGCGTTTCGACAAGATGCTGTCGAGCGACAGCATCGTGTCGCTGATCACGGCGCTGGGCACCGGCATCGGGCGGGAGGAGTTCAATCCCGACAAGCTGCGCTACCACAAGATCATCATCATGACCGACGCCGATGTCGACGGCGCCCATATCCGGACCCTGCTGCTGACTTTCTTCTATCGCCAGATGCCCGAGCTGATCGAGCGCGGCCATATTTTCATCGCCCAGCCGCCGCTCTACAAGGCGGCGCGCGGCAAGTCGGAGCAGTATCTGAAGGATGAGGAAAGCCTGCAGGACTACCTGATCGCGGAAGGCACCACCGGGGCGGCCTTTACCCTGCACACCGGCGAGACCGTGGCAGGTGCCGACCTGACCGCTCTGGTCGCCCTGGCGCGCCAGGCGGTTGCGGCAGTGGGCGGATTCCCGCGCCACTATCCGCGCTTTGTGCTGGAGCAGGCGGCGATCTCAGGTGCGATGAATCCGGAGATATTGTCTGACGCCGCCAAGGCGGCGGAGGCGGCGCGCTATATCGCGCTGCGGCTGGACACGCTGAGCGAGGAATTCGAGCGCGGCTGGCATGGCGAGCCGACCCCGGATGGCGGCCTGAAATTCTGGCGCGAAGTGCGCGGCGTGCGCGAGGCGGTGGCGATTGACGGGGCCCTGATCGCCTCGGCCGACGCCCGCAAGCTCGACCGCATGGCCACCGAACTGCAGCAGACCTATCTCAAATCCGGCAGCCTAAGGCGCAAGGACGAGGTGCGGGAAATCCGCAGCCCCACCGAACTGCTGGACGCCATCTTTGAATGGGGCCGCAAGGGCCTGTCCCTGCAGCGCTACAAGGGGCT
Organism: uncultured Alphaproteobacteria bacterium; assembly: GCA_903857685.1. Taxonomy (GTDB): domain Bacteria; phylum Pseudomonadota; class Alphaproteobacteria; order Micropepsales; family Micropepsaceae; genus Rhizomicrobium. Next base: position 12,821 of record CAIOFO010000143.1, on the reverse strand, counting down.
GGGCGAGATGAACCCCGAGCAGCTGTGGGAAACCACCCTGGACGAGAATGCCCGGTCCCTGCTGGTGGTGAAGGTGCAGCATGCCGACGAGGCGGGCGAACTGTTCGCCAAGCTGATGGGTGATGTGGTCGAGCCGCGCCGGGAGTTCATCCAGGACAATGCCATCTATGCCTCGGTGGATATCTAGGCGGCTGCGGAACGGGGGCGCCGGACGCGCCATCTGGGCCGGGGCGCTGGTCGTGGCGGCCGGGCTGGGCGCCTGGGGCTATGGCCATTTCGCGATTGCCGGCAAGCCGGCTGCGCCGCCCCCACGGGAGGCGGCAACGCAGCTTCAGGCCGTGGCGCCGCCCGTTCGCCAGCACGCTGAATACGCCGCAAGGCCGCCCCAGCCCAAGCTGGACTCCGCCCCGATACCGGGGCCGCGCTATGTCCATCGTGGCGGCTCTGTTTTGCGAGACAAGGCAAAGGCTTCCGGCCATTCCCTCAAGAAAGAGACGAAGGGTGCCAAGGTCATATTGGAGGCGCTGGATGGTGGTGGATGGGCCAAGGTGACGGATGGCAACATCCATGGCTGGATGAGAGCTTCCGTGCTGGGCGTAAACCCGCCCGAGCAATACTAGCCGCCAGCCAGCGCATCCCTGAGCGAGCCGAGGAAAGCATCGAAGCGGTTGGCGCGGCCGACCGCGCCCGGATAAAGCGGCTGGCGGACCTGGGCCACGCTGGAGGTTCGCACCGGCCGCTCGGTGGCGTGGAAGGACAGGCAGCGCGGGTCCCAGTCCAGGCCGCAATGGGCGATGATGCGGCGGGCCTGGCCCTCCAGGTCCGCCACCACATCCTCATAGCGGACTTCCAGCATGCGGCCGGGCGGCAGCACGTCCCGCCAATGCGCCATCAGCTGCTGGTAGCCCCGGTAATAACGGCCCAGCTCGGTCAGGTCATAGGTGTGGTTCTGCTCGGCGGTGAACAGCTTGGAGAAGCAGGAGACGCAGGTGTCCACCGGGTCGCGCACGGTGTGGATGATGGGCGCGTTCGGCAGGGCCAGGTGGATCAGCCCGGTGAAGAAGAAATTCTCCGGCATCTTGTCGGTGATATGGAGCGCGGCCGGCGCCAGCGGCTGGACCTCCCCCAGATAGTGGGCGGCGAATTGCCCGAGCGAGCCGGCATCGAGACCGGGCACGAATTCGGGATAGGCGATCCTGTTGCCGGCCGGGCCCCGCACCAGCTCTGTCAGCCGGGTGAGCGTGCGCAATTCGCCGGCGCCATGGACGGCAGGATGGCTGGCCAGGATCTGTTCCACCAGGGTGGAACCGGAGCGCATCATCCCCAGGATGAAGACCGGCACGGCGGAAGCAGAGCCGCCGCCGAGCTTTTCCTTTTCCCGGAGCAATCCCGGCGAAAAGACGGACCGGATGCGGTCGAAATAGCCCAGCGCCGCCTTTTCGTCATAGCGGATGCGGGCGCGCTTGCGGGCATTGCCGCTGAGCAGGCGCCGGAAGCTTCCTTCATGATCCCCCAGATCGGCGTAAGCCTTGGCCAGGGCGAAATCCAGCTGAAGCCTGGCCGTGTCGCTGAGGGCGGTGGTGGCCAGCGACTCCATGCTTGCCACAAGCGGGTCGCCGGCCTTGACCGGCGCCAGGTCGACATAATCGAGATAGACATTAGCGAGGCCGGGCTCGAGCGTCAGCGCCCGCTGGAAATCCGCGCGCGCCGCATCCAGCCTGCCGAGATACTGCAGAACCTGTCCGCGATTGCCCAGCGCCGTGGCAAAATCGGGCATGACCGCCAGCGCCTTGTTGTAGGAGGCCAGCGCCTCGTCAAAGCGGTTCAGGTCCGACAAGGTGGCGCCGCGGCCATTGAGCGCCACCGCCAGCTCCGGGCTCAGCGCCAGAGCCCGGTCATAGGCCGCCAGCGAATCCTCGAGCCGCCCCTGCGATTTCAGCACGGCGCCCAGATTGGAGTGGGCCTCGGCCGCCTGGGAATTGATCTGCAGGGCGGCGGTGATGAGGCCCAGGGCCTCGTCGCCGCGTTCTTGCTGGTAGCGCAGCACGCCCAGCAGATGCAGCGCCACGAAATGCGATTTATCGGCGGCCAGGACCTGAAGATACAGTTTCTCGGCCCCGGCCAGGTCTTCCTGCTGGTGAAGCTGCACCGCCTGGTCGCAGAGCAATTGCAGATTTTCCTCGGTCGGGTCCATAAGCCGAATCTATCGGGCCACGGCCGGATGGTAGCAACCGCCCGGTTAACAAGGCATGGGCCTTACGGCTTCGACTTGCGCTTGCGCATCGCCAGGGTGCGGAGCCTGAGGGCGTTGAGCTTGATGAAGCCCGCCGCGTCCTTCTGGTCATAGGCGCCCTTGTCATCCTCGAAGGTCACCAGGCTTTCGCTGTACAGCGAGTATGGGGACGAGCGGCCGACCACCGCGACATTGCCCTTGTAGAGCTTGTGCCGGACGGTGCCGGAGACGAATTCCTGGCTCTTGTCGATCAGGGCCTGGAGCATTTCCCGCTCCGGGCTGAACCAGAAGCCGTTGTAGATCAGCGCCGCATAGCGGGGCATGATGTCGTCCTTCAGGTGGGCGGCGCCCCGGTCGAGTGTGATGCTCTCGATACCCCGGTGGGCGGACAATAGGATGGTGCCGCCGGGGGTCTCATAGATGCCGCGCGACTTCATGCCGACAAAACGGTTTTCCACCAGATCGAGGCGGCCGATGCCGTTGGCCTTGCCAAGCGCGTTCAATTTGGTCAGCAGGGTGGCGGGCGAGAGCTTGGCGCCGTCAATCGAAACCGCGTCGCCCTTCTCAAAGCCGATCTCGACATAGCTGGCCTTGTCGGGCGCCTCTTCCGGCGAAATGGTGCGCTGATAGACGATATTGTCGGCCTCGACCGAGGGGTCTTCCAGCACTTTGCCTTCCGAGGAGGAGTGCAGAAGATTGGCGTCTACCGAGAAAGGCGCCTCGCCGCGCTTGTCCTTGGCGATGGGAATCTGGTTCTTCTCGGCGAATTCCAGCAGCTTGGTGCGGCTGGTGAGATCCCATTCCCGCCAGGGCGCGATCACCTTGATGTCGGGCTTGAGGGCGTAATAGCCCAGCTCGAAACGCACCTGGTCGTTGCCCTTGCCGGTGGCGCCGTGCGCGACGGCGTCGGCGCCCACCTTTTCGGCGATCTCGATCTGTTTCTTGGCGATCAGGGGGCGGGCGATGGAGGTGCCCAGCAGATAGACGCCCTCGTAAAGCGCATTGGCGCGGAACATGGGGAAAACGAAATCCCGCACAAATTCCTCGCGCAGATCCTCGATGAAAATGTTCTCGGGCTTGATGCCCAGGGTCAGGGCTTTCTGCCGCGCCGGTTCGATCTCCTCGCCCTGCCCCAGATCGGCGGTGAAGGTGACGACTTCGGCGCCATATTCGGTCTGCAGCCATTTGAGGATGACAGAGGTATCCAGCCCGCCGGAATAGGCGAGAACGACCTTTTTGATGTCTTTATTGGCCATGGGGCACCTGCGAAAATTGCCGGGACTATAGGCAGAAACGGCCCGGAATCCAGCTTTTAGTGCGGCATCCGGGCAAGCTGGCCGGACTGCACTTCATTCATTGAAGTGGAAGTGGGCGCCAGCTTTTCGGCGGCCAGCCGGGTGGAGGCGCGTTCTTTCACGCTCTGCGATTTGAGCTGGCCGCAGGCGGCCATGATGTCCCGGCCACGCGGGGTGCGCACCGGACTGGCATAGCCGGCCTTGTTGACGATCTCGGCGAATTTCTCGATCTGGCTCCACTCGGAGCATTCGTAAGGAGCCCCCGGCCAAGGATTGAAGGGGATCAGGTTGATCTTGGCGGGAATGCCTGCCAGGAGCTTCACCAGGGCGCGGGCATCGGCCAGGCTGTCATTGACGCCCATCAGCATCACATATTCGAAAGTGATGCGGCGGGAATTGGAAGCGCCGGGATAGGCGCGGCAGGCATCCAGCAATTCCTTGAGCGGGTATTTCTTGTTGATCGGCACGATCTCGTCGCGCAATTCGTCGCGCACGGCATGGAGCGATATCGCCAGGCCGGAGCCGATTTCTTTTCCGGCCTTTTCGATCATCGGCACCACCCCGGCGGTGGAGAGGGTGACGCGGCGCTTGCTGAGCGCCAGGCCGTCGCCATCGGTGACGATTTTCAGGGCAGCCTTCACATTGTCGAAATTGTAGAGCGGCTCGCCCATGCCCATCATCACCACATTGGTGACCTTGCGGCCGGGGGCCGTACTGGGCCAGTCATTCAGGGCATCGCGTGCCACCAGCAACTGGCCGACAATCTCGGCGGGGGTGAGGTTGCGCACCAGCTTCTGGGTGCCGGTGTGGCAGAAACGGCAGGTCAGCGTGCAGCCCACCTGGCTGGAGACGCACAGCGTGCCGCGCTCGGCTTCCGGAATATAGACGGTCTCGAATTCAATGCCCGGCCCGGTGCGCAGCAGCCATTTGCGGGTGCCGTCGCTGGAAATCTGTTCGGTGACGATTTCCGGGCGCGCCAGGGTGAAATGCTCCGCCATCTGGGTGCGGAAATCCTTCGCCAGATTGGTCATCACCGCGAAATCGCGCGCGCCATGGACATAGATCCAGTTCCACAATTGGCGCACCCGCATTTTCGCGGATTTTTCGGGCAGGCCGGCGGCAATCAGCGCCGCCGCCATGGCCGCCGCATCCAGGCCGATGAGAGAGCGCTTTTCCGCCATCACATGTTGCAGGCGGCGTGAATCCTGGCGAGCGCCTCGCCGAAGCCCGCCAGGGAATAGGTGTCGACGCTGCGGGTGCCGCGGGCCGAGGTGCCGATCGCCACCGCCGAGACGCCATGGTTCATGGCGTCGAGCAAGGGACCGGCATCGTTCAGATTTTGCAGCCAGGCGCTGCCGCTCTGTCCGTCATTGCGGGAGAAGAAATTAAAGCGGTCGCCGCCGATGCCCAGTGTCACCAACGCGTTCGGCTTGTAGGCATAGCCCGGCACGATTTCGGGCTCGGCCTTGACCTTGCGGCCGGGCCAGTCGGACACCATCAGGAAGATCGCTGCGCGCTTGGCGTTCCTGGGTTCCGTGGCGCGGGGTGGCGACATGGCATAGCAGGTCTTGCCGCTGCCCGTGCCGGTCGTATAGGCGGTCCAGTTCTTGAAGGCGCCCAGCACGTCGGCGGAATCCGCCAGCACAGGGGTTGCGATCAGCAGCGCCGCGATGGAACCCAGGAAAAAATTGCGAATCATGAACACTCCAACCTGCCGATAGCGCTTATTGTCAGGGAAATCGGGCGTTTCCGTGGTGCCAGCGCAAGGATACCGGGTCCGGACCATGCGCTCAAGCGCATCCCGAACCAAGGCTACTCTCTTAATCCATAACCCTTGGAATAGAGCCGCCACACGGTTCCACCCATCACCACCAGCAGCACCAGCGTCAGGGCAATGCCCAGGCCCGGCGGGGTCTCGTCCACGCCCAGCATGGCGCCGCGGATGCCATTGGTGAAGTAGAAGAAGGGATTGCCATAGGCCAGCCAGCGCAGCCAGCTGGGCAGCATGTTCACGGTGTTGAAGACGCCGCCCACCATGGAAAGCGGGGTGATGAAGAACACGGTCAGCACATTGAGTTGCTCGAAACTCTTGGCCCAAAGGCCGATGATGATGCCCAGCAAACCGAAAATGCTGGATACCGCCACCACCCAGAACAGGAAGGCCGGGACGGATTCAATGTGAGTGGCGTTGAACGCCAGGCCCATGATGAGAATTCCGATGGCGGTGACGGTGGAGCGCACGACCACCACGGCCAGGCTGCCGGCGATCATCTCGACATAGGAAAGCGGCGAAACCAGCGTTTCCTCGATGAAGTGCAGGAAGCGGGCGAAATAAATCGCCGATGAGGATTGCAGAAAGGAGGCATTGACGATGTTCATCAGCAGGATGCCGGGCAGCACGAATTCCAGGTAACGATGGCCACCAATGCTGGCGATGCGCCCGCCCACCACAAAGCCGAAAATGAAAATGAACAGCAGCGCCGAAATCCAGGGCGCGACAAAGATCTGGATCGGCACCCGCAGCATGCGCGCCACTTCGCGCCGCACGATGGTGTAAAGTCCGATCCAGTTGATGCCGGTCTTGGTCTGCATCAGGGCACCTTGGCAGCGGGCACATGGTCGGGCTCGGCGCCGGTGGCCTCCAGATAGGCTTCTTCCAGACCGCCCGGCGTTCCGGCGATTTCATCCTTGGGGCCTTCGCGCACGATCCTGCCCCTGGCGACGATGGCGACATAGCGGCAAAGCCGCTCCACCTCTTCCAGGTAATGCGAGGTCAGAAGGATGGTTTTGCCTTCCTTGTTGATCTCCTGCAGATATCGCCACAGGGTGCGGCGCAGTTCGACATCCACGCCGGCGGTCGGTTCGTCCAGGATGATCAGCTTGGGATCATTGACCAGGGCGCGCGCCAGCACGACGCGGCGCTTGAGGCCGCCCGACAATTCGCGGAACATTTTCTTCTGGTGCGGAATCATCTCGAACCGCTCCATCAAGAGGTCGGTGCGCTCCTTGCGTTCCTTCGCCCCCATGCCGAAATAACCGCCCATCCAGTCCACGATCTGGCGCGGCGTGGCGAAGACGTCCACGTTGAATTCCTGCGGGCAGAGACCGACCAGGCGGCGCGCCTCGCGGTAATTCTTCACCGCGTCGATGCCGAATATCTCGATCTTGCCGGAGGTGGGCTCGGCAATGCCGGTGGTGCAATGAATGGTGGTGGATTTGCCCGCGCCATTGGGGCCGAGAAAGCCGAAAAATTCGCCTTCGGGAATGGTGAGGGAAATGTCGTCAACCGCGACGGTGCCGCTGCGATAGACCTTGCGCAGGTGAGAGATGGAAAGGGCGGGAGTCATGGCGGGTCAACTAACATGCGGGCCGCCCTGCTGGCTAGTCGCTGCGCCCGGCGATATTTTTTCAGGACGCCCTTGGCCGAGCCAGGGGCGCGCCCCATTTATGAAGGGGCGGCAGCGTCGGCCCGCCGCCCGTCTTGACCGGCCGCGCCGGATAGCCGCCCAGCTGCAACAGCCGGTCATAGAGCACAATGGCGCCCGCCATGCCGACATTGATGGAAAATCGCGTGGGAATTTTTACCGTGAACTCGCAGGCTTTGAGAACCTGGGGCGACAGTGAAAACCGCTCGGCGCCGAAGACATAGGCGGCGCGCTGGGGATGGCGGAAGCGCGGCAGCTCCACCGCGTCATCGGTAATCTCCACCCCGACCAGCCGGCAGCCCAATGGCAGGCGGAAATCACCGGCCTCGGCGAAGGAATAAAAAGGCATCGCACCCTGGGCGCGGCTGGTATCGCTTTGCGCGTCGGACAATTTCAGCCGGGGCGCGATGGAGAAAAAGAAGCTGGCGTCGAAGGCATTGGCGATGCGAACCAAATTGCCCAGATTCATCGGCTTGGAGATGCCGTCCACCCCGACGCCGAAATATCCCCGCACCGCACCGCTCCGGAATCGCTTCCCGGCCTGTTTAGCACAAGCCCGTTTTCGCGGCGCGGAATTGGCGTCTAGCGCTTGTCCATCGCCGCGTCGGCATGCCTGCCGCTGGCGTAAGGCCGGACATTCTCGATCAGGCAGCGCTGGCGGATATTGCCGCCATTGGCCGGGACATAGACAAACCCATGACGCTGGATGCAGCTGAGGCCGAAACCGCCGGTGTCGGCGGAGAAGGCCAGCCGCATCGGCCACTTCAGGTCATGGCAGCCCTTGGCCAGCGAAACGGTGAACTGATGGCCGACCCGGTCATTGACGATCAGGGTCTGGTCGTCCACCACCTTCCAGCCATTGACCATGTTCTGGCGCAGGCATTGCTCGTCGGCCGCGGCGGGAACAACCAGCGCGGTGCCTGTCAGAAGCAGGAGCGCGGGAACAAGATGTTTCATGTGAACCTCCAAAGCAGCCCTTCCCTTGGGTATAATACGCCTTTGCCCGGCAATCGGATCCTGAATTCGTCTTAAGCCCCTTGGCGCACCGGAGAAAAAGCCGGAAATCCGCCTTTGCGGCGCGAACAAACTCTGTCTAACTGCCGAGCCAAAGCCACCCGGATTCCATGGCCGATCCTGCAAAAACCCTGCCCGCGCGCCTGAAGGGCGTGACTCTTTTCCGCCAATTGGGGCCCGGCCTGATCACCGGCGCGGCGGATGACGACCCCAGCGGCATCGCGACCTATAGCCAGGGCGGCGCACAGTTCGGCTTCAACCTTCTGTGGACTCTGCTGCTCACCTTTCCCCTGATGGTGGCGATCCAGATGGTGAGCGCCCTGATCGGGCGCGTCACCGGCCACGGCCTGGCCAAGAACATGGGCGATGTGTTGCCCGGCTGGGTGGTGACGCTCCTGGTGGGGCTGCTGTTCCTGGCCAACACCATCAATGTCGGCGCCGATCTTGCCGCGATGGGCGAATCCGCCAAGCTGGTGACCGGCTTCGGCGAGCATGAATTCACCATCGGTTTCGCGCTGGTCTCGCTGGGGCTTCAACTTTTCATTCCCTATCGCCGGTATGCACGGTTTCTCACCGTTCTGACTTTCAGCCTGTTCGCGTATGTCGCCCTGCTGTTCATGCTCAAGCTGGACTGGGTTGCCATCGGCGCGGGCGTGATCGGGCTTCATCCCAATCTCACGGACAGCGCCGCCACAACAATTGTTGCGATCTTCGGTACCACAATAAGCCCCTATCTTTTCTTCTGGCAGAGCGCCCAGGAAGTCGAGGAAGTGGACCAGCAGCCGGAAGAACATCCGCTGGTGGACGAACCAACCGAAGCGCCGGAGGCGATTGCCCGCATCGAAGTGGACACAATCAGCGGCATGCTGGCCTCGAACCTGATCGCGCTGGCGATCATGATCTCGACCGCCGCCACCCTGCATCAGGCCGGCATCACCAACATCAACACCGCCGCCGACGCCGCCAGGGCGCTGGAACCGATTGCCGGGCGCTTCGCCTTTGGCCTGTTCAGCATGGGAATTATCGGCACCGGCCTGCTGGCCATTCCGGTGCTGGCGGGTTCGGCGGGATATGCCATCGCCGAATCGCGTGGCTGGAAGGCCGGGCTGGACAATATGCCCTGGCAGGCGCGCGGCTTTTACGCCGTGATCGGAGCCGCGGTGCTGCTGGGCCTGGGAATTGACTATTCCCCGATTGATCCGATCAAGGCGCTGTATTGGAGCGCGGTGCTGAACGGCGTGATCGCGGTGCCGCTAATGGCGGCGATGATGATCGTGGCGGGCAACAAGCGCAAAATGGGGCGGTTTACGGCGGGCCCGCTGCTGGGCGGCATGGGCTGGCTGTCAACCGCCGTGATGGCGGCAGCGACATTCACCATGGTATATGTCTCGCTGCGTTGATTTTCGAACATCGGGATCTTGAGAATGCAAATTCTGGGTTGGGTCATATTCGGTGCGCTGACCGGCTGGATTGCCAGCAAGGTCGTCAACCGCCGCGGCGAAGGCTGTATGGTCAATACCGCGCTGGGTCTGCTGGGCGCGGTGGTGGGCGGGTTCATATTCCGCCAGCTGACCGGCTTTCGCTATGAATATCACGGCTTCTTTACATCCATGTTCGTCGCCGTGCTGGGCGCGGTACTTGTGCTGATTATCTATCATGCCATCCACGACCGGAATCGGCCCTAAATTGTTGCTCATGGAGGCTTGTTAAATCCTGCAAATTCGTTGTGAACTATGCCCATGGGGAATTGAAGATACTGGGGGATTTTGATGTTGCCTGTTCGTTTCGGCCTGACCGCCGCCCTGCTTCTGGCATCCAGCGGCGCGGCTTTTGCCCTGACAGATGAAATCCAGGTCTATACCGGCGACGTCGCCGCGCCGGGCGTGATCAATCTCACCTTGCACGACAACTACACGCCCGATGGCCTCAAGACGCCCGATTATCCCGGCGGCCTGGTGGACAATCACGGCTTCAGCGGCGTGGCGGAGTGGGCCTATGGCGTGACGCCCTGGTTCGAGGCCGGCCTGTACCTGCCGCTCTATGCCGTATCCGACAACCAGGGCGCCACCTTCAACGGCTTCAAGCTGCGCACCCTGTTCGTCAATCCCGACAACGCCACCAGCAATTTCTATTACGGCGTCAATTTCGAATTCAGCTGGAACCAGCGGCAATGGGACCAGCAGGTCAATACCGGCGAAATCCGCCCCATCATCGGCTATCACTTCGGACCGGTGAGCCTGACCGTCAATCCGATCCTCGACAACAACTACAAGGGCGCCGCGGCGCTGGATTTCGCGCCGTCAACCCGGCTGGACTACACGATCAATCCGGACTGGACGATCGCGGTCGAGGAATATGACGATTTCGGCGAGCTTCGCGGTTTCATGCCGGCCGACCAGCAATCGCATCAGTTGTTCGCGGTGTTCGACCACAATATCGGGCCGTACGCGGTGGAAGGCGGCGTCGGTTTCGGGCTGACGAAGGCCACGGACAATGTGACCTTCAAACTGATCCTGTCCCGCGATCTGACGGGCGAGAACGGCATCTGGAAATAGCCGGTCCAAATTCGGCAAACAAAAAAGCGCAGCGGCCTTGCGGCCACTGCGCTTTTTTTCAGACATCACATTTTAGCGGCAATCGCGGCGGCCGCCGGGCGCGTTCAAATCCACATCGCAGGGGCTGGTGGCCGCTCCGCCGACCGCGCCAACCGCGCCGCCGATAAGGGCACCGGTGGCGGGGTTGCCGCCGGTGACGGCTCCGATAGCCGCGCCCGCGCCGGCGCCCAAAAGACCGCCGCTCACGGCGCGTCCGCCGGGGTCCGTACCGCAGCCGGCAAGAAACAGCGCGGTTCCCGCGACCAAGGCCATGATCATTTTGTTGCGAATCATGCGTGTTCTCCTCATCTGGTCGTGGAGAAAACGTACAAAGCCGCACGAAGGTTCCTGCGGGACCGCCGCCTAGTTATTGCAAAAAGGCGGAACCGGCTTGTGCTCGCCCGGCCGGATGCCGCCGATATGCGAAAGGATGCGCGCATATTGCGGATCGTTCTTGTGATAGGCGAAAGCCCCCATCGCGCCATCCTGGGAATGCAGCGACAAAGTGATCGTGCCGTCCGGCGCCATCACCGCCATGCCGATGCTGCCCGCGCCGCGGCAATCGGATTGAATCTGCGCCGCGGCGGGAAGCGGCGCCAGCGCCAGCATGAGAAACAGGAAAGCGGCGCGGGCCTTCAGCGCGTCGCCCCGATGAAATCTTCCAGGGTGATGACATCGGCCTGGCGCAGGAACACTTTTTCCGTCAGCACGCGATGCACTTCGGCATCGGCATCGCCGCAGCAATCACCGATCACCAACATCCGGTAGTCGCGGTCGGCATCGTCACGCAAAGTGGACGGGACACAGCCGCTGGTGGCGATGCCGGTCAGCACCAGCGTGTCGATGCCCCGCGCCTTGAGCCGGGCCTCCAGATTGGTGGTGGACAGCGCCCCGACGCGCGTCTTGGTGAAAACCTCCTCATCGGCCGCTGGCGTCAGCGCGGCATGGATCGCAGCTTCCGGGCTGCCATCGGTGAGAACGCGCCTGCCGCCCAGGGCGGAAAACCCCTTGTTGCGCGGCGAGATCGCCGCATAACCCGCGTCATCGAAGGCCACGCGCACATGCATCACCGCCATGCCGGCGGCCCTTGCCGCCGCCCTCGCCTTTTGCGCCCGCCCCAGCAAAGCGGGCCCCTGGTCGCCGACCATGCCGACGATCATGTTCTGGAAATCCATCAGCAGCAGGGCGCTCTTGGCGGGCTCAAGGGTCGTCATGGCCGCTACTCCGCCGCCGGTTTTTGCAGATAGATCTCGCCGCCGCCGTGGCGGAATTCTTCCGATTTCCGGGCCATGGCGGCGCGGATTTCAGCGGTGCTCATGGTGTCATTGCTGCCCTTGGCGGCGTCGCGCACTTCCTGGCTGATTTTCATGGAGCAGAATTTCGGCCCGCACATGGAGCAGAAATGCGCCACCTTGGCGCCGTCGGCCGGAAGGGTCGCGTCGTGATAGAGCTGGGCGGTTTCCGGATCCAGCGCCAGGGCGAACTGGTCGCGCCAGCGGAATTCGAAACGGGCCTTGGACATGGCATCGTCCCAGAGGCGGGCGGCGGGATGGCCCTTGGCCAGATCGGCGGCATGGGCGGCAATGCGGTAGGCGATGACCCCCGCCTTGACGTCGTCGCGATCCGGCAGGCCCAGATGCTCCTTGGGCGTGACGTAACAAAGCATGGCGGTGCCGAACCAGCCGATCATCGCGGCGCCGATGGCCGAAGTGATGTGGTCATAGCCGGGCGCCACATCGGTGGTCAGCGGTCCCAGGGTGTAAAACGGCGCCTCGTCGCAGGCCGCGAGCTGGCGATCCATGTTTTCCTTGATCTTGTGCATCGGCACATGGCCGGGGCCTTCGATCATCACCTGGATGTCGTGCTTCTGGGCGATCCTGTTGAGTTCGCCCAGCGTGTCGAGTTCGGCGAACTGGGCCGCGTCATTGGCGTCGGCAGTCGAGCCGGGACGCAAGCCGTCGCCCAGAGAGAAGGAAACGTCATATTGCTTGAGGATTTCGCAGATGTCCTCGAAGCGGGTGTAGAGGAAATTCTCCTGGTGATGCGCCAGGCACCATTTGGCGAGAATCGAGCCGCCGCGCGAGACGATGCCTGTGACACGCTCCGCCGTCAGCGGGATATGCGCCAGCCGCACCCCGGCATGGACGGTGAAATAATCCACGCCCTGCTCGCATTGCTCGATCAGCGTGTCGCGGTAGATTTCCCAGGTCAGATCCTCGGCGACGCCGCCGACTTTTTCCAGCGCCTGGTAGATCGGCAC
>CAIOFO010000142.1 GCA_903857685.1 uncultured Alphaproteobacteria bacterium | reverse complement strand
TTCCGGGATCAGACCGAATTTGAGCAGGTCCTCCGGCTCGATCTCGCGCAGGATTTCGCCCGTGCCGCGCTCGTCCGGACCCTTCACATTGGCGCCAAAGCCCATCGAGGTGCCCGAGGTGCGGGCCGAGATGATCTTGTCGAGGCCGGCAAAGGCGCCGCCGCAGATGAACAGGATGTTGGTGGTGTCCACCTGCAGGAATTCCTGCTGCGGATGCTTGCGGCCGCCCTGGGGCGGCACGGAGGCCACGGTGCCTTCCATGATCTTGAGCAGGGCCTGCTGCACGCCCTCGCCCGACACGTCGCGGGTGATGGAGGGATTGTCGGACTTGCGGCTGATCTTGTCGACTTCGTCGATATAGACGATGCCGCGCTGGGCCCGCTCGACATTGTAGTCGGCGGCCTGCAGCAGCTTCAGAATGATGTTCTCGACATCCTCGCCCACATAACCGGCTTCGGTCAGGGTAGTGGCGTCGGCCATGGTGAAGGGCACATCCAGGATGCGCGCCAAGGTCTGGGCGAGCAGCGTCTTGCCGCAGCCGGTGGGGCCGATCAGCATGATGTTGGACTTGGCGAGTTCGACATCGCCATTCTTGCCCGACGAATTGATGCGTTTGTAGTGATTGTGGACGGCGACCGACAGCACCTTCTTGGCGTGCGGCTGGCCGACGACATAATCGTCGAGCACCTTGAAGATTTCCTGCGGGGTCGGCACGCCCTCCTTGGATTTCATGAAGGAGGTCTTGTTCTCCTCCCGGATGATTTCCATGCAGAGCTCGACGCACTCGTCGCAGATGAAGACGGTGGGGCCGGCAATGAGCTTGCGCACCTCATGCTGGCTCTTTCCGCAGAAAGAGCAGTAGAGCGTGTTCTTGGACTCGCCGCCGCTGGCCTTGCTCATCTTCCGTCCGGTCCTTCCACCGGGGGCGTCGCCGCCCGTTCGCAGCCTAGGCGATACGCCTTATGCTGCTTTGCACTATCAGGGCGCCGAAGCACCCCGCACACCCAACATTCGACCATGTTATCGTTGGCTGGATCAAGAATTGTTTAAGCCAGGCCAAGCCACGGAAAAGGCTGGAACTTTTGCGCTTCCGGGCGCCTCAGGGGGCTGCTTCGCCCTCGGGACGGCGCACCATGACCTGATCTAACAGCCCGAAAGTCTTGGCTTCTTCCGCAGTCATATAGGTGTCGCGGTCGAGCTGTTTTTCAATGGTCTCGACCGTCTGGCCGGTATGCTTGGCGTAAATCTCGTTCAGCCGCCGCTTCAATTTGACGATTTCCTGGGCGTGGCGGGCGATATCGGCGGCCTGGCCGTAATAGGAAGCCGAGGGCTGGTGCACCATGATGCGGGCATTGGGCAGGGCAAAACGCTCGCCTTTCTTGCCGGCCGCCAGCAGCAGCGAGGCGGCGGAGGCGGCCTGGCCGATGCAGAAGGTCTGAACCGGCGGGCGGATATATTCCATGGTGTCGTAGATCGCCAGGCCCGCCGTCACCAACCCGCCGGGCGAGTTGATGTACATGTGGATTTCCTTCTTGGGGTTTTCGGCCTCCAGGAACAGGAGCTGGGCGGTGAGCAGGCTGGCGCCGAAATCCTCGATCGGGCCGGTGACGAAAATCACCCGCTCCTTCAGCAGGCGCGAATAGATGTCATAGGCGCGCTCGCCGCGGGCGGTCTGTTCGACCACCATGGGGACCAAGGTGTTGTTGTAATATTCGGTGGGGTTGGTCATCGGCGGCCTTCGATTCGGTTGGATGGCGCGATCTTACAGCATCGCAGCCTTAATATAGCGTTCCGGCGAAGGATTCCAAACGCCCGTCAGGACGCCTTGATCGATTCGGGGATATCGTCCGGATCGTTGAACAGGGTTTCCTTGTCCACTTTCTTGTCGTTGACCTGGGCCAGCTCGGCGATGAAATCCACCACCTTGTCCTCGAATAGGGGGGCGCGGATCTCGGCCTGGGCCTGCGGGTTCTTGCTGTAGAACTCGAACACCTGCTGTTCCTGGCCGGGGAACTGGCGGGCGCGGGTCATGATGGCGCGCTGCACCTCTTCGCCGGCCACGGTGATGCCGTTCTGCTCGCCGATCTTGCCCAGCACCAGGCCCAGCCGCACCCGGCGCTCGGCGATGCGGCGATATTCCTCGCGCATCTCTTCTTCCGTGCTGCCTTCATCGGCGGCGGTCTTGCCTTCGCGTTTCAGCTCGGCCTCGACCTGGGCCCAGATATTGGTGAATTCGCTGTCCACCATGGCGGGCGGCAGCGGGAATGAATGGGAATTGTCCAGCGCGTCCAGGATGCGGCGCTTCAGGTGCAGCCGGCTGGCGCGGGTATAGTCATCCTTGATCTGGTCGCGGATGCGGTCTTTCAGGGTGGCAAGGTCGGTCATGCCGATCTTCACCGCCAGATCGTCGTTGATGACGAGCTCGTCCGGCGCCTTGACCTCCTTGACCGTCACGGCGAACACCGCGTCCTTGCCGGCCAGTTCGGCGGCGTGATAATCGGCGGGGAACGCCACTTTCACATCCACATTGTCGCCGGCCTTGGCGCCGATCAGCTGTTCCTCGAAGCCGGGAATGAACTGGCCGGAGCCCAAGGTCAGGTTGGCGTCCTCGCCCTTGCCACCTTCGAACGGCACGCCGTCGATGCTGCCGGCATAGTCGATCACCACCGTGTCGTCTTTCTGCGCCGCCTCGCCTTCGGGGCGGGTGGTGTAGCCGCGCGTCTGCTTGGCAATGCGGTCCAGCGCCTCGTCCACTTCGCCGTCGGGAACATCGGCGACCAGGCGCTCGACGACCAGCTTGGAGACATCGGTGGTGGTGAAATCGGGCATCAGGTCCACCGTGACGGTGAACTGCAGGTCGGCCTTGCCGTCCACCACCTGCTGGACATCGCCCACCGGCTCGATGCGCGGCTGGATCGCGGGCTTGAGCTGATTGTCGCTGATCGCCCTGGCGCTGCCTTCGTCCACCGCGGCCTGGACCACTTCGCCCATCACCGACTTGCCATACTGTTTCTTCAGGAAGGAGACGGGCGCCTTGCCGGGGCGAAAGCCCTTGAGGTTGACCTTGCCCTTCATTTCCTCCAGCCGCTTGGTGACGCGGCTGTCGAGCTCGCTGGCCGGAAATGTGACCGTGAACTGGCGGCGCAGGTCTTCGGAAACCGTCTGGGTAATCTGCATGGCAACGTCCTTACTTAATATATGCGGGCAAAGCGCCCTGACTTCATCACTGCCGCGGGTATGGCGGTCCTTAGTTTTCCTCTGCCGCGCCGCCCTCACTGCGCTGGCGCGCGGGCGGCTTGGCATTGCCTTCGGGCCCTCGGCCCGACGGCCATGGTGCGGGCAGAGGGACTTGAACCCCCACGACTTTCGTCACTGGAACCTAAATCCAGCGCGTCTACCAGTTCCGCCATGTCCGCGTATTCGGGCGGCCCCTATATCAAGTGTGGCGGGGGGTGGCTAGAGGCGAGCCGATCCCGCAGCGCACCCAGCGATTCCGGCAGGATTACGGGGATGTCCTCGGCAATCAGGCCGGGGCCGAAACGGCCCGCGGCATCGCCATGCAGCCAGGCGGCGGCGGCCGCGGCGAACCCAGCCTCCAGTCCCTGGGCCAGAAGGCCGCCGATCAGTCCGGCCAGCACGTCGCCGGCCCCGGCGGTGGCCAGGGTGGCGGGGGCGTTGGCGTTGATCGCGGCCCAGCCGTCGGGCCTGGCGATCACCGTGTCGGAGCCCTTGAGCAGCACCACCGCGCCGCAGCGTGCGGCGGCGGCGCGGGCGGCGTCGAGCTTGCAGGCGCTGGCGTCCAGCAGGCCGGGAAACAGCCGTTCGAATTCCCCGTCATGCGGCGTCAGCACGGCGGCGCCCGGACGCAGGCGGTTGAACAGCGCCTCGGGATCGTCGGCGAAGGAACTGAGCGCGTCGGCATCCAGCACCAGCTTGCGGTAAGGCGGGCCGGCCAGCGCCGTCTCCACCAGTTCGCGGGTCTCAAAGCCGACGCCAAGTCCCGGTCCCATCACCACCGTGCCCAGCCTGGTATCATCGAACAGGTCGGCCAGACCGCGCGCGCCGTCGAACGGCTTGACCATGATGGCGGTGAGATGCGCGGCATTGACCGCCACCGCATCCAGCGGCGAAGCGACGCTGACAAGACCGGCGCCGACGCGCAAGGCTGCCCGCGCCGCCAGCCGCGCCGCGCCGGTGGCGTAGTGCGGCCCCGACACCACCACGCAGTGGCCGCGGGAATATTTGTGCCCTTCCGCCTGCGGCCAGGGATAATCCTTGCCCCACAGCGATGGCGTATTTTCAAACAGGGTGGGGCGGATCAGTTCCAGCGCGCCGTCGGGAATGCCGATACCGGCGACCAGGACCTCGCCGCAGCGCTCCCGCCCCGGCAGCAGCAGATGCGCCGGTTTCTTGCGGAAGAACGTGACGGTGAGATCGGCGTGCACCGCAGTGTCACCAAGCACCCTGCCGGTGTCGCCGGCAACGCCGCTGGGAATATCAATCGCCACCACCGGACATTGGCCGAGCGCGGAGGCGACATCGCGCGCCGCGCCTTCCAATGGCCGCGACAAGCCGGCGCCGAACAGCCCGTCCACCACCAGCGCCGCGCCCTCCAGCACCTTGGGCGACAGGGCCTGCCTGGTGCCTTTCCATCGGCCCGCCATGGCGGCTGCGTCGCCCTTGTAACTGTCAAAACCGGCCAGCCGCACCGTGAAGCCGCGTTCCGCCAGCAGCCGCGCCGCGACAAAGCCGTCGCCGCCATTGTTGCCGGGGCCGCACAGCACCACCGCGGCGCAAGGCGCAAAGCGCGCGGCAATCGCATCGGCCACGGCGCGGCCGGCATTTTCCATCAGGGTCAGCGTCGGCGTGCCCGCCATGGCCGCGAAATTGTCGGCGGCGGCCATCTGGGCAACGGTGAGGACTTCGCCGCTCATGCAAATCCTTTTGGCGGGACTTTGAATACCGGATCGGCGGTCTGATAGGCCATGGCCGCCGCCAGCACCCCGGCATCGTCATACATTCTGCCCGCGATCTGCAATCCCACCGGCAAGCCGGCGCGGGTAAAGCCGCAAGGAAGGCTGGCCGCCGGCTGCTGGGTCATGTTGAACGGCACCGAGAAAGGCGTCCAGTCCAGCCAGGCGAAGTCCTCGTTATCCCAGGGTGACAGCCGCCCGGCGTCGAACGCGGGCACCGCCACCGCCGGCGTCAGGACAAGATCGAACCGGGTCATGAATTGCCGCATCGCCCCGGCATAGGCGGCGCGCGCCATCATCGCCTGCTGGTAGCGGCGCAGCGGTATGGCGGCGCCTTCCTCCGCCATGGCCCGCAGGCCCGGATCAAGCAGCTTCTTGTTTTCCTCCGGCGCCTCGCCCAGCAGATAGCCCGCCCCGGCCCACCACAGGATGCGGAAGTCCTGCCTGGGATCGCCGCCGCTTTCGATCAGCGGCGGGTCCACCGCTTCCACCACCGCGCCCAGCGATTCAAATTTCCTGGCCGCCGCCGCCACCAGCGCCGCCACTTCATTGTCGATGCTCTTGGCAAAGCCCATCGCCGGGCTGAAGGCGATGCGTTTGCCGCGCACGCCATCGTCCAGTCCTGAAGTGAAACTGCCCTGCGCGGGCGGCAGGGCAAAGGGATCGCGGGCATCGAAGCCGGAAATAATGTCCAGCAGCATGGCGCTGCCGGCCACATCGCGGCTCATCGGCCCGACATGGGCCAGCGTGCCGAAAGGCGAAGGCGGAAAGGCCGGCACCCGGCCATAGGTCGGCTTCAATCCGAACACGCCGGAAAAACTGGCGGGGATGCGGATGGAGCCGCCGCCATCGGTGCCGATCGCCAGGGGCGCAAGCCGCGCCGCCAGCGCGGCCGCGCAGCCGCCCGACGATCCGCCCGGCGTCTTGCCGAGGTCCCAGGGATTGCGCGTGATGCCGGCGAGCGGCGAGTCGGTCACGCCTTTCCAGCCATATTCCGGCGTGGTGGTCTTGCCCAGCAGCACCGCGCCTGCTTGGCGCAGCCGCGCCACCGCCGGGGCATCGTCATTCCAGGCTTGGTGGGGATCGATCGTGCGCGACCCGCGCAGGGTCGGCCAGCCCTTTGTCAGCAGCAGGTCCTTGATCGCCACCGGCACGCCGTCCAGCGCCGACAGCGGCGCGCCCTTTTGCCAGCGCGCTTCGGAAGCCTTGGCCTGCGCAAGGGATGCCGGCGCATCCAGCAGGCAGAACGCATTGACGCCGGTGTCCAGCTTTTCGATCCGGGCCAGCAGCGCGGCTGCGGCGTCCAGCGGCGAAAACGTCCCGGCCGCGAATCCGGCCGACAATTCCCCGGCATTCAGGCCGTGCAATTCAGCCACGGAAGCTGGCCTTGAGGCGGGTCAGAGCTTCTTCCAGCAGGCTGCGCTGCTTGCAGAAGGCAAAGCGCACATAGATATCGGGTGTGCCGCCGGCGAAGAATGACGAAAGCGGGATCGCCGCCACGCCCGCCTGCCGCACCATGCGCTCGCAAAAGGCGAGGTCTTTCTCGTTGCTCAGCCCGTCAATGCGGGCCGTCAGGAAATAGGTGCCCTCGCTGGGCAACACGTCAAAGCCGATCTCCTGCAGCCCCCTGGCCAGCACGTCGCGGTTGCCCTCAAGCCGCTGCGTCAGGGCCAGCGGAAAATCCATCTCCCGCTCTAGGCCATGAGTGACGCCAAGCTGCTGCGCCGGCGGGGTGGTGAAGGTGAGGAACTGGTGCACATTGGCGAGGACATCGATCAGGGGTTTGGGGCCCATCACCCAGCCGACTTTCCAGCCGGTGAGGGAAAAGATTTTCCCCGCCGAACCGATCCGCACGCAGCGGTCCTTCATGGCCGCCCCGTTTGCAGCGGTAAGCGTTGCCAGCGGAATATGCGGCCGCCCGTCAAAGGTCAGGTGTTCATAGACCTCGTCGCAGATCACCACCGCGTTCGAGCGGGCCACCGCGTCCGCCAGCGCCTGCATCTCTTCCGCATCGAACACCCGGCCCACCGGATTGAGCGGGGTGTTCATCAGGATGGCGCGGGTGCGGGGCGTGATGGCGGAGGCAAGCGCCTCCGCCGTCAGCCGCCAGCCGGGCGGCGACAGGGTGATGGCCTTGACCACCGCGCCCGCCGCCTCCGCGATGGGACGATAGGCATCGTAATGCGGCTCGATCAGCACGATCTCGTCGCCGCGCGCCACCAACCCGAAAATGGCGGCGGCCAGAGCCTCGGTTGCGCCGGAGGTGACCAGCACTTCGCTTTCCGCGTCATAGGCCAGGCCGTAGAATTTGGCGGCATGGGCCGAGAGCGCCCGGCGCAATTCCATCATGCCGCGCATCAGCGGATACTGGTTGGGGCCGTCCATCAGCGCCCTAGCCGCCACGGCGCGGACGGCCTCAGGCCCGTCAATGTCGGGAAAGCCCTGGCCCAGATTGATCGCCTTGTGGCGGACCGCCAGGGCGCTCATCACCGTGAAGATGCTGGTGGGAAGGCTGGCAAAGACGGGATTGGTGGGCATGACGCGGCACCATTGCAGAGCCGCCCCCACGCTGACAAATGCCGGACAAGTCCCCGCGCCGAGACCGCCAAAAAACGCCTATAAAATGGTCAATACGCCTGTTTACTATGCATTTTTATCTGCCTTCTGATTGCGCAGTTTTTAACATATTGATTTTGCTTGATATTTTTTCCGCAAAAACCGGCACAAGTCCTGCAATTTCGTTAACAGCACGCTGGGGCTGGGAGCATCCCGGGCGTGCGGAGGAGCACATGAAAAAAATCGAAGCAATCATCAAGCCATTCAAGCTGGACGAAGTGAAAGAAGCGCTACAGGAGGTGGGGGTTCAGGGCATTACCGTCACCGAAGCCAAGGGCTTTGGCCGCCAGAAAGGCCATACCGAACTCTATCGGGGCGCCGAATATGTCGTGGATTTCCTGCCGAAAGTGAAGATCGAGATCGTGATCGAAGACGCAAGGGTCGAGGCCTCGGTCGAGGCGATCCAGAAGGCTGCGCGCACGGGACGCATCGGCGACGGCAAGATTTTCGTCCTCAATGTCGAGGAAGCAATCCGCATCCGTACGGGAGAAACCGGCGCGGACGCAATCTAAAGATTCCGCGTATCAACTGTTGAAGGGAAGACTGAACTCATGGCCGACAAGAAAGCGACGACCGCAGCCGATATTCACAAGCTGATCAAGGAGAAGGATGTCAAATATGTCGACATCCGCTTCACCGATCCCAAGGGCAAGTGGCAGCATGTCACCTTCGACCTGATGATGGTTGATGATGATTTCCTCAACACCGGCACGATGTTCGACGGTTCGTCGATCGCCGGCTGGAAGGCGATCAACGAGTCCGACATGCTGCTGAAGCCGGACCTGGAAACGGCGGTGATCGATCCGTTCTTCGCCCAGACCACCCTGATCCTGATCTGCGACGTGCTGGAGCCGACCACCAACCAGCATTATGCGCGCTGCCCGCGCTCCATCGCCAAGGCCGCCGAGGCCTATGTCAATTCCTCGGGCATCGGCGACACCACCTATTTCGGCCCGGAAGCCGAGTTCTTCGTGTTCGACGATGTGCGTTTCGGCGTCGAGATGAACAAGGGCTTCTACTATGTCGACTCCAAGGAAGGCGCCTACAACACCGGCACCGAATATGAAGGCGGCAATCTGGGCCATCGCCCCGCCGTCAAGGGCGGCTATTTCCCCGTCCCGCCGGTGGACCATGAGCAGGACATGCGCGGCGAAATGCTGGCGATCATGCGCGACATGGGCATCCAGCCGGAAAAGCACCATCACGAAGTCGCCACCGCCCAGCACGAGCTTGGTTTCAAGTTCAACACCCTGACCAAGTGCGGCGACTACATGCAGATCTACAAGTATGTGATCCACCAGGTCGCCAACAGCTACGGCAAGACCGCCACCTTCATGCCCAAGCCCATCAAGGGCGACAATGGTTCGGGCATGCATGTGCACCAGTCCATCTGGAAGGGCGGCAAGCCGCTCTTCGCCGGAACGGGCTATGCCGACCTGTCGGAAACCTGCCTGTTCTACATCGGCGGCATCATCAAGCACGCCAAGGCGCTCAATGCCTTCACCAACCCGCTGACCAACAGCTACAAGCGCCTGATCCCCGGCTTTGAAGCCCCGGTGCTGCTGGCCTATTCGGCCCGCAACCGTTCGGCGTCGTGCCGCATTCCCTTCTCGTCCTCGCCCAACGGCAAGCGCGTCGAGGTTCGCTTCCCCGATCCGGGCGCGAACCCCTATCTCGCCTATGCCGCGATGCTGATGGCGGGCCTGGACGGGATCGAGAACAAGATCCATCCGGGCGGCCCGATGGACAAGGACCTCTATGCCCTTCCCCCGGAAGAGCTCAAGAAGGTGCCGCAGGTCTGCGGCTCGCTGCGCGAAGCGCTCGACAACCTCAAGGCCGATCACGCCTTCCTGATGAAGGGCGGCGTCTTCAGCGCCGACTTCATCGAATCCTATATCGATCTCAAGATGGAAGACGTTTACGCCTTCGAGCACACGCCCCATCCGGTCGAGTTCAAGATGTATTATTCGGTCTGATCGCAGGATCCGGCGAAACTGCAAGGGGCGCGGCGAAAGCCGCGCCCTTTTCGTTTCGCATTCCCGGCCCCGCGCCGCGCGCGGACGGCTGTGAGGCCGATCAGGAGATCCCCCAATGTCCGCTTTGCGCCAAATACGGTCATTCGGCCAAGGTCTGCTTTGCACCTAGAGCGGGACTGTCCGCTGCCGCGCTGGCGATACCGCATCACCCGTGACCCCATGAACCTATTTAATTACAATATACTATATCGTGTTAGTAGTGTACTGTTGACACATGATTTCCCGGAAGTCCCGTTATGCTCTGCGTGGGCTCCTGGTCCTGTCGGCCAGGGATGACGGTCTTCCGATGACCAGTTGCGCCATCGCCGAAAAGGGCGGCATACCCCAAAAATTCCTGGAAGCTATTCTTGTGGAATTGAGCCGGGCAGGGATATTGCGCAGCAATCGCGGCCGCAAGGGCCCGCTGGCGATCGCGAGTTTATGATGGGATGGATCCTGGCGCGGGTGATGGGGTCGCTAGCGTCAGTGTAGCGACAACACCCAAACTGCAACTTGTGAAACTGCCGGCCGGGAATGTCCGCTTTGGGTCAGAAGCTGCCATTGGGCTGACCGGGGCGAATGTCCGCTTCGCGCCAGAAGCGGCCACTTGAACGGACAGCTATGAAACTCGCCTCACCAACAGATATCGCTTTCCCAATTCCAAAAGACCTATCAAGGCCACGCCCGCTGCAAGGCAAATCGACAGGTCGTCCAGATGAAGCGGCGCAAAATGAAACAGCGCCTGTGCCGGTTGCCAGTATAGGGCCGCAGAAAGCACCACCAGAACCGATATCACCAGAACCCATAGCGTCCGGTTGGGACGCAGAACCGCCTCCGAGAGCGAGGAACTGAAAGAGCGGTTCACGAAGATCAAGCCAACATTCATCAGGACAAGGACAGTAAAGACGAATGCGCGAAGATCGCTCTCCGGCATTCCCAATCGCGAACCCATAAACAATGCCAAGGCGACGATTGCCAAAGCCGTAGCCCCTTGCATAGCCGCCCACAGCGCAGTTGCGCGAGGCAGCACGGCGGCGTTGGGCTTACGGGGGGGCCTGTTCATCACATTCTTTTCTTCACTCTCGGCTTCGAAGACCACGGAGCATGCGGGGTCAATCACCATTTCAAGAAGCGCAATCTGAATCGGCATCAGCATCAGGGGCAGGCCGAACATGAATGGAATAAGCGCCAATCCCGCGATAGGAATGTGAACTGCCACTATGTATTGAATGGTCTTGCGGATGTTATCGTAGATGCGACGGCCGAGCCGAATGGCACTAACAATGGATGCGAAGTCATCATTAAGCAGCACGAGCGCGCTCGCTTCGCGCGCAACATCCGTGCCCCGCCCGCCCATCGCAATTCCAATATGGGCTGCCTTCATTGCCGGCGCATCGTTGACGCCGTCGCCTGTCATGGCGACAATCTCCCCGTCCCGCTTGAGCGCCTCAACGATCCTGAGCTTCTGCTGTGGACGAACCCGGGCAAAGACTGATGTCGTCCTCATTGCCGCCGCGAGTGCAGTGTCGTCCAGCGCATCCAGTTCGCTCCCCGAAAGAACGGCCGTGCCGTCAATCCCGGCTTGGTTGGCAATCGCCCGAGCCGTTGTCGGATAGTCGCCGGTTATCATGATCACGCGCACGCCGGCCGTCCTGCATTCCCTCACGGACGCCGGGACTGCCTCCCGTAGCGGATCGGCAAAGCCCAAAAGACCAACGTAATTGTACGGGATGTCGCGTTGAGAATTCGGGTAGCCGCCATCCAGCGGCGCGACTGTGGCTTCTGCTACTGCAAGAAGACGAATTCCCTCCGATGCGAAGAGATCGACTTCCTTCAGCAATTGGGCACGGTGCGCCTCGGACAGACGACACAGATCAGCGATAGCTTCTGGCGCACCCTTTGCGTAGGCGATGATTGTCACGCCGTCGGCCGCTCTCCAGATATTCGTGGTTGCAAAAAGATCGGGACGCAAACCATAACTCTGAAGAAGTCTCTGTGGCGCGGAAGTCTCTGAAATCGAAGCGGTCGCGCGGATGGCTCGATCCATCGGGTCGGTGGGAACTGGCGCACTGGCACCCAGCGCTGCATGAAGTACTTCGCGTATTATCTTCCCGGGAGGCGATTCATCGTTGCGGCGCCACGCTGCTCCCCCGGCCGTCACCAGTTCGACGCGCATCCTGTTCTCGGTCAAAGTGCCTGTCTTGTCGGTGCAAAGCACGGTTGCCGAGCCCAGCATCTCAATGGCGGCTGCGCGTCGCGTGAGCACGCCCGCACGCGAAATGCGCCAGGCTCCCATTGCCATGAATACCGCCAATACGAGTGGAATCTCTTCCGGCAGAACGGACATTCCGATTGCGATGCCGCCCAGAGCCGCCTGCAGCCACGATCCTCGCAAAAGGCCGAAAAGCAGCACCGCCAGGCCCGCAACAGCTATACCGACGAATGCAAAGTCGCGCACCAGCCAGCCCAGCTGCGCTTGCAACTTCGGCTCCTCCAGAGTGATGGATTGAAGGGCCTGACCAATTTTTCCCATTTCGGAGCGCGGGCCAGTCGCGACCACTCGGGCTGTTCCGGCTCCTCGTGCGATCAGCGTACCGGCAAATGCGAAAGGCAGGTCGTCGCCGCCGGGTGCGCCCCATGCCATATCCCCTGTTGCGGCTTTCTTGCGTACCGGAACGGATTCGCCTGTCAAAAGCGATTCGTCCGCCAGGAGATCGTCGCCTTCGATCAGCATGGCGTCCGCCGGGACCCGGTCCCCTTCGCCAAGGATCATAATGTCTCCCGGTACAACATCGCGGCCGGCAATTCGCTGACGTGCTCCATCTCGCACCACGAGGGCACGCGGGCTGGCGAGGCTGCGGAGGGATTCCAGCACGCGTTCGCTACGTGTTTCCTGTACGATGCTGATGGAGACCGACAATGTCGCAAACAAGGTCAACACAACGGCGTCGATAGGCTCGCCAAGAAAAAGGTAAACGGCACCACCTCCCAACAGAAGTGCGAACATGGGCTGGCGCACGACCCCCCAGGCAATCCGGACAAAATTGCGACGTTCTGGATTGGGAAGTTCGTTTGGCCCGACCGCCGAAAGGCGCGCAGCTGCCTCGGCCGAACTTAACCCGCTCGCCATATTGCCCGTATTAACCGCTTGATCGCTTGAATTCATTGGCCGTCGCTCTGATGGAAATAGATCCCGCCATGGTTAAATATAAGGGCGTCCGACTGCCGCAAGGCCTATCATTGCCATGGCAACAATCAGAAGAGCGATCAATGCAATGAAAAGACCGGCGCCAACTATCAGGCCGTCTCGTTCAATCAGACCAAGCGCCATTGCCGAGATCGCAAGGCCTGGTACCAAGTGGCCAAAGGGAATCGGCAAAGTAATGATGAGAGCCAATATCAAGCATGCCGAGCCAACTAACCGCATCGCTTTGTTGCCCGTCAGGCCTTCGATCCGGGGCCGCAACACACTTTCGATCCGGTGCAATGTGGGCAACGCTTTTTGGATGTAAACGGACAGATCGATCCGCGCGATCGATCGCCTTGCAAGCCGGGCGGGCAGCCAAGCATGGCGGTGACCGAAAAGTAGCTGTACCGAAATCACAATGAGCGGGATGCCAAAAACAATCGATATGCCGGGCATCGGAATGGGAAGCACCATCGGCAGCGCGAAAAATAGCAACAACGCGCCAATCGAGCGGCTGCCCATGAGCTGGCTTATTGTTCCAAGCTCAACGCGCTCGGACACCAGATTCGCCGCCAGCGACTGCAAGGCATCTGAAAAATGGCGGTTATTATCGGCGCTAGGAATTTCTGACTCGATCAACGGAAGCGCCAATATTCGCCATTCCACCGGCAAGCCGTGCCGGAACGGCTGCATCCTTTGATCATCGGTCTCTCCATTGTATCCAGCATCAGCCCAAGCCGAATAACGGACATTGAGCTCGATCAAATTGGAGCCGGACTAACATCCACTCAAAGGTCGCAGATTCTGGCAGCATTTTCCGGCTTTCACTATCTCGGATAACGCAGATGGTTCAAAAAGGACTGCAACCGACATAGGCCGAGTAACGGGCCCGGAGGAGCAAGATGCGAGCTTCGATCCGCCGCCTAGCGAGCCCCTGTTAGAAGATCCGCTGCATAATAGGCAAGCCCGGCGGTGATCGCGCCCGCCGCCACATAGGGCAAATAGGCCTCAGGATAATGCAGCCACGCCACGGTCATGGCTTGCAAGCCACCTTGTTGAACACGGGAAAATGGGGATACCACCCATCCAAAGACCAACCCGATGGCTCCGCCGGCGAAAACCACCCCGGCCCAGGTCACCAGATGCCGACGTTTCCAGGTCAGGGGATTAAGTCCGCGATCCACTTCGGCAACCTCCGGCATTATCCAACCTTGCGGTCACTGTCACAATTCTGCCGCGCCCGGTTCGTGTTCCTGCCACGATACCCGCGCGCGAAGGTGTTGCGCGGCTGGAAGTCATGCTGCCCGCTCGCTCTGGTTGGAAGGAGAAGTCGGATGACCCGTCTTGGGGTCTTTAGAACTCAGTCGGCTCAATGGGAACCGATGGGGAAACGCCAATCAAGCCTCAGCGTTCCGGGCGTCGCGGGCGATAATGTCCGCTATTGATCATAAGCGGTCATTTGAGAAATGGTTTTTTTGCAGTGCGAAGGGCGCCGGGATGCCCGCCCAATGGCCGAGCAGACTGCGCGCTTCGGCTGCTGGCGGCGGTTCTGGAGGCCGCGACACGAAAAAAGGGCTGCCTATGTCATTTGAAATTTGGCCCATTCCTTAAATATTGGACCGATGTCCCGCCGTTCGCTTTCCATCATGACACCCACCGGCAGGCGCGAGGCGCTGCTCAGAATGCAGCACGCCAATGTGATGCGTCAGACGGTGCAGGACATCGAGTGGCCGATCCTGGATGATGGGCCAGAGCCATCCGCTTTTTTCAGGATTGAGCGATCCGCGCATCCGCTATGAACATAGCGCCGAAACTGTTCAGTCAAAATGTCCGCTGAACATTGATGCCGATGGAAGGGCCAAAGTTGAGCGGGCGGGGTTCAAAAAAGCTCACCACGCCGGTGCTGCGAGATCCAACATAGTCGAGGCGGGAACGCATGACGGGAGTGTCGCTGAGGTTGCGGCCGAACAGTCTAATCAGCCAGTCCGGCCGGGGCTTGTATTCGGCAAAAGCTTCGACTCGCGGGTAAAGGTTGTTGCGCTGGATTTCGTTGAAGCGGTACGACCAGGTGTCGATATTGTTCTTGTAGCTGACGCCCCAGCGTAGACTCAGGGAGGGAACATCCTCGGTTAGTGTTACCGTGGCCTGCAGCGGCGAATCGTTGGAGATGCGACGGCTTCTGCCTACCGTCGGGTCCACGACACTGCTTGTGGTATAAATGGCGGTGCCCTGCAGGGTAAAGCCATCCTGCCCGGTCCAATCCAGCGGCTGAATCAAATCCAGCTGCGCTTGTTCGCGGTGGCCAGAGCCGAGATTGCCGGCTGCGTCGAACACACCCTGCGGCGTGTACACCGCCACGCGGTCAACCGTGTCGCTGATTTCTTCACGCCGGCCAGTCAGCACCACTGAGCCCGCCGCGAAGCGGTGCTCCCAGGCCAGCTGCGAGCGCCACAGTGTATAAGGCACCAAATTCTCGTTGCCCGAACTGACGATGCCGGTGGAAACTGACACCTGGCTGATGAAATTGCTGAAATCAAGTTGCCCGGCCTCGCGTTCGTACAGCAGCCGAATTTCGTCACCGACGGTAGGCTGCCAGCTGGCGAGGATATGGGGTTTCAGATAACTCAATGATCTTTTCAGATTGCTGTCGCCACTCTGTGTCAGCTCCGACATTTCGTAGCGAAGCGAAGATTCAAGCGTAAAATTGCGCCATGGATGCCAGGTGGCGGTGCCGAACAATTCGGCGCGGTCCTCCTCGATGGCCACGCTAGCAG
>CAIOFO010000141.1 GCA_903857685.1 uncultured Alphaproteobacteria bacterium | reverse complement strand
CTTGGGGAACGACAAATTGCCAGGTCAGGAATACGAGAATCACCAGTGTGCCAATGCCCGCCTCCCAACCGCCCAACAGCGTCGCTAGAAGTGTTGCAGGATAGACGAAGGCGTAAGGTGCAACACCCGGGGCAAACTGATTGGCCACCGACCGAAGGATGACGGCAAAGACCACTCCCAGAAAGCAGCAACACGCTTTTAGCAGCCAGCCGGGCGCGATGCCTGCAAATTGGCTGGGAATGTCCAGCTTGGTGATGCGGTGAACCATCATTTCCCTAAAAGGAGATTCTTTGCCGCGACTGTTGTCCGCTTTAATTCAAAATTAGAGGTTGGCTAAATGACCGTAAAAAACATGCGCCGCAATCAGATAAAGGACGAAAGCCAATACACAGCCCACCAGCGATGCAGTTATGAGCCGCTGGTCTGTCACGGCTCTAGCCTAAATTCCGGCCAGAATTGATAGGCCAGATCAATCGGACAGATGGAGGTGCATCTCGGTAAATGCAAAAATCATCGCGCCAGACCTGAGCGGTTTGACCCGGCCTGCACAAATGCAATGCGGCGCGGATCGCGGCGAAATCGCTGATATAGCTCTCAATCGCTACTAGCGAAAATTCCCCGCCAGCATTGCTGATGCGAGTTTCATAATCCTGCACGGCCGCTAATGACGCACGAAGACCGCGCAAACGTGGCTCTTGTGATCTCAATCCCGGTTGGGACTGGGTTGCTTGGCGCGAGCTTCGGACTTGTGCCGTTGAGTTTACCAGCAGTCAGAGCCGCAAGCAGGTCTCTGAGTCTTGCCGCGTTGCTATCGTGTTACACCACCCCCTTCTTGTCATGGACTATCGCGGGCAAAATGGATTCCCAGCCTGGCGCGTAGCAAACCTCAATGGCCACAAGACGCCGCGGGAACATTCATCCAACGCGAACGTTGTGCTTCTTGGCGCGTGGAGCGCGCTGAGGTCTTGGCGGTCCGAGAGGAGACTAAAAAATGAAACGCAGGATAATACTGATGGCCGCAGCCGCGGTGTTTGCCATTGGTGCAGCTTCAGCCCAAACTTACCAAGGGCCTCCGCCAGATCGCGATCCGGATGGCTATTACAGCCGCTCAGACCAGAACGGATATTACGACCGCAATGGCCAATATCGGCATTTCGACGACGACCGAAATCGCCGCGATTCCCGCGATAACAATGGCTATGGCCCCCCGCCGCCCCCGCAAGGAACTTATTATGAGCAAGGCCGTTATGAGGACAATTGCCACCGCGGCAACGCAGCGGCTGGAACAATCTTTGGTGCGCTCGCGGGCGGGTTGATCGGCGGCGCTGTCAGCCATGGGAATGGCGGCGCAGTAGTGGGGGGAGCGGTTCTTGGCGGGCTGCTCGGAAACACGGTATCAAAAGATATTGACTGCGATGACCAGCCTTATGCTTTCCGCGTCTATTCGGATGGGCTAAATGGCGACATTGGTCGGCGATACGAATGGAACCACGGGCAGGCGCGCGGTTATTTCATCCCGACACGTGAATACCGCCGAGACGGACGCATTTGTCGTGATTTTACAGAAACTACCTATCGCGGCGACCGCGAACTGACACATGCAGGCACAGCTTGCCGTGCAGACGATGGCAATTGGCGGTTTGATTAATCCGAGAGATGGGAACGGCTGCAAATGACCGCTTTGGGTGGACATTGGGCTGGTAGGGCGTGAATGGCTGCTTTGGGTGGCGGTCATTCAGCCAATGTCCGCTTTGCGCCATAGCCCCATAGAGAACGCATGGACCCGCCGACTATGAATTAATTTGGGGGTTGGAATGTGGGGTTAGTGAAAGGTGCCCACAAATTATTACCTTGTTCCAGCATGTTAATGAACAATTTGGCGGACAGGGTGGGATTCGAACCCACGATACCCTTGCAGGTACGCCGCATTTCGAGTGCGGTACATTCAACCACTCTGCCACCTGTCCGCCGGCGGTGATAAGGGAGCGGCTGGATCAAGGCAAGACGTTTTCGGTTTTCCCCGCCGCTCAAGGCTTTCCAGCCAGCCAGGCAAGGCTCGCCTTGCCGCCTGGCAGCCGCGGCGTGATCACATCCAGTAATTCCCGCATATCGGTATCGAAACCGAAAGGCGGGTTCAGCACCAGCAAGCCGGCCCGCGCCAGCCGGTCCTCCGCCGCGTCCACCGCGATTTCGATGTTCAGCGCCCTGGCCGCGCCCGAAGCCAGCACCTCGCCGCAAAAAGCGCGCGCCGCGGCGGCGGACTTCACCGGATACCAGATGAGGAAAATGCCGGTGGCGAAACGGCGCACCGCGCCCTTGACCGCTTGTGCGGCGCTTTCAAACTCGTCGGGCGCCTCGAAAGGCGGATCCATCAGCACCAGCCCGCGCCGTTCCGGCGGCGGCAACAGCGCCGCCAGCCGGGCATAGCCATCGCCCTCCTCCGCCCGCGCCTTGCGGTACGGCGCCAGCACCTGTTTCAGCGTTGCGGCTTCCTCGGGATGCTTCTCGATCGCCACCAGACGGTCCTGCGGCCGCAGCATCTTGGCCGCGATCAGCGGCGAGCCGGGGTAGAGACGGTCCCCGCTTTCCTCCACCAGTGCCAAATAGCGTTCCAGCGCCTCCGGGCCCTTGAGCCCGCGCAGCCTTTCAATGCCGTTTTGCGCTTCGCCGGTGCGCCGCGCCGCGTCGGAAGCAAGATCGTAGATTCCGCGCCCGGCATGGCTGTCGATCACCGCGAAAGGCGTGTCTTTTTTCCGCAGGTGCAAAAGGATGCGCACCAGCGCCACATGCTTGGCCACATCGGCGAAATTTCCCGCGTGAAAGGCATGGCGATAATTCATGGCGCAGACCTGATGGCAAAATCCGGTGTCCCGGATTCTTCGTGGCAATGGGGATATCTGCCGACGTAGTATTGTGTTTGTGGCCGTTTGCGAAACATGCCACAAGGAATGTCATTATCACACAATGCTTTCAATGACTTGGGACCAGAGACGCCATGGCCAAACGCGAATGCGGTAGTTGCACCTTGTGCTGCAAGGTGATGAGCGTTCCGGAAATAGGCAAGACGGAAAACGCCTGGTGCACCCATTGCCTGCCGTCAGGGGGCTGCAAGATCTACCAGGACCGCCCGGGTGAATGCCGGACCTTCAATTGCGGCTGGCTGATGGACGAGAGCCTGGGCGAGGATTGGTATCCGAAAAAAGCCAAGATCGTGCTGACCATGCAATCGGGCCACATCGTCGCCCGCGTCGATCCGGCAACGCCGGCGGCGTGGAGGAAATCGCCCTATTTCGAAGGCCTGAACCGGATCATGCAGAAAAACCTGCCCAAGGGCATGCTGGTCTATGTCGCCATATCCGATCACTTCACGCTTCTGTTGCCGGACCGGCAGGCGGAGCTGGGTGTGCTGCAAGCCAATGATGACGTGCAGGTGGAACCGGTCTCCGGTCCGAATGGCCGGGAATACAAGGTCACGGTCGTCAAAGGGTGAGCCGGATGAAAGGTCCAGTGGACCTTTCATCCGGCGAACGCCGCTCCAATGGCCTTGGACACGGCCGGACGAAAAGACCGAGGGCGAAAAAAGACCCCGATCTCCGCTGAAGTTTGGCCGTATCAGCTTTTTTGTTCGTGATCGTGCTGCATACGCGGCGGCGAAAGCCCCGCGTCAATTTCCGCGGGCCTGCCGCGTTTCACCGCAACCCGGTATTCCAGTCCGCCGGGCCTGGCGATGGTCGCCAGTTCAACCTCATCCGCTTCGGCCAGCGGCCCCAGGCTTTCCTGGCGGTCCGGCAGCAGCAGGACATGCTGCTCGTTGATGGCGGCATAGACCAGCCGTCCTTGCGCCAGCCCGGCCTGCATCATCTGGTTCAGAACCGTGAAATAGGGCTGCTTGCGCCACGCATCGGGCGCGCCGGGATCGACATGCGCCACGACGCGGTCGCGGTCATAGGTCAGGACGATCTTGGATTTCCTCGGGTACCATTCCTCGCCCAGGCTCTCATCGGCCAGCCAGGCGCAGGTGAATTTGCGGCATTCCTGCGGGCGGCTCTCGTAGATGGCGCAGCCTTGGCCGGGCTGGCAATGCGCGCACCAGGCGCCCAGCGGCTTTTTCAGCGCCGCGTTGCCCAGGACCTTGCAGCATAAGGTGCAGCTTCCGCACTGGCGTTTTGCCATGCGTCACCCCCCATTTAGGCGGCGGCAACATTACAAAAAAAGCAATGCCGTCGCCAGTGGGTCCGGGGGCGGATTTTGGTCCGGTTTCAGGCGGTTTTAGGCGGGTTTGTCGTAATCGCGGTGCACGTCATGGGTGACGATGCCCACGCCCTGGGGCGGGATGGATAGCCAGTCCTGGCGCGTCAGGGTGCGGCGGGTGTCATCCAGCCCGTTCTGCCAATGCTCATGCATGGAGTCGGCGGAGAATTCATAATCGCGCGTGTTGCTCTCGTAATTTTTGCGCTGGTAGATCAGTTGCAGGATCGTGGCCTGCGGCAGGTCGGCCAGCTTGTCGCGCATCGCCCGCTGCTCGTCGCTGAGATCGGCCTCCGGCACCTTGACCAGCGCCTCATAGGCCCGCGTCTTCCAGCGCTGCAGCCGGGCGAACATGTCGGTGACCTGGCGGGTGCGCGAGGAATAGACAATGTCCTTCTCGCGTCCCATCACGTCCTGAATTGTGCGCGGCAACGGCCCGCGGGCGCTGAAAAGATCGACCTGGAAGACCAGCGAATTGAGATTGTCGTCCTGCGCCAGCAGATGCTGCAGCGGCGTATTGGAAACCACGCCGCCGTCCCAGTAGTGATCGGTGCCAATCTTGACCATGGGAAAGCCGGGCGGCAGCGCGCCCGAGGCCATCACATGCTCGGGCACGATGGTGTCGGTCTGGTTGTCGAAAAACACGAAATTGCCCGACACCACATTCACCGCCCCCACCGAAAAACGCACCGTCTTGCGGTTGATGAGATCGAAATCGATCACCTCGGTCAGGGTCTGGCGCAGCGGCGCGGTATCGTAATAGCTGGTGGAATCCTTGGCGCCGGCCGGCAGCAGCCAGGGATTGATCTTGTGCGGCTCGAAGAAGCCGGGCTGTCCCTGAAAGAGGGTGGTCATGGCGCTGAAGGCGTTGCGCCACTGGCGGAAAATATCGCCGTCCGGCGCCGACAGCCATAGGGTGCGGTCGGTGATGCGCCGCCAGAATTCGCTCAAGGCTTCCAGCCGCTGTTCCATCGGATTGCCGGCGATGATGGCGGCATTGATGCCGCCGATCGAGACGCCCGAGATCCAGTCCGGGTCCAGCCCCGCTTCATGCAGCGCCTGGTAGACCCCCGCCTGGTAGGCGCCCAGCGCGCCGCCGCCCTGCAGCACCAGGGCGATGCGGTCGCAGCGCTCGGGACGGCTCATGCGGCCGGTGGGGGAGAACCCCGGATGTATCGGTTTTGTGTCCATGGGCTCAAGTCTATCGGATTCGTCTTAATTTTCCCCGATTATATTGTTAACTGCGTCTTTAATGCGCGCGGGGAAAACACCTATTTGTGGCATGCTGGCGCGGCAATCTCGGGATATCCGCCATGCTCAAAGGTAAAGTCGCCCTCGTCACCGGCTCGACCTCGGGCATCGGCCTGGCCATCGCCCGGACCTACGCGCAGGACGGCGCCCATGTCGTGATCAACGGCTTTGGCGACAAGGACGCGATCGAAAAGGAGCGCAGCGGCATCGAAAAGGATTTCGGGGTCAAGGCGATCTATTCCGGCGCCGATATGAGCAAGGGGGCCGAGATCGCCGCCATGATCGCCGATGCCGAGAAGCAGCTGGGCAGCGTCGATATCCTGGTCAACAATGCCGGCATCCAGTTTGTCGCCCCGGTCGAGGAATTTCCGGTCGAGAAATGGGACCAGATCATCGCCATCAATCTTTCCGCCGCCTTCCATGCCATGCGCGCCGCCGTGCCCGGCATGAAGGCCCGCAAATGGGGCCGCATCATCTCGACCGCCTCGGCCCATGCGCTGGTCGCCTCGCCCTTCAAGTCGGCCTATGTTTCGGCCAAGCACGGCATTGCCGGCCTGACCAAGACCGTGGCGCTCGAAACGGCGGCGCACGGCATTACCGTCAACGCCATCTGCCCCGGCTATGTCTGGACGCCGCTGGTGGAAAAACAGATTCCCGACACCATGGCGGCGCGCGGCCTGACGCGCGAGCAGGTGATCAAGGATGTTCTTCTCGCCGCCCAGCCCACCAAGGAATTCGTCACCGTGGAAGAAATCGCCGGCCTGGCGCTCTATCTCACCTCCGACCTCGCCCGCTCCATCACCGGCGCGATCCTGGCGATTGATGGCGGTTGGACAGCGGCCTGAATATTTTGCAAGGCCCGGTTTACAAGGCTTTCCTGAGCCCGCGCGCACACTTTGCGACAAAGATTACATTTCCGCCGCAAACCATTCAGGCAGGGTTCATGCCGCGGTTGTCAATTTCATCGCATCGCTTTTTCCAAGAAAGGATATTGCCATGAAAAAGATACTCGCTTCCGCTCTTGCCTTGACGCTGCTTGCGGGCACCGGCTCGGCCTTCGCCCAGGGCCGGGATAATCGTGATCGCGGCCATGATTCCATGCGCGGCCCCGCCATGGCGATGCACGGTCCCATGAATGGTCACGGGCATCCCGATTGGCACGAAGGCGGCAAGATCGGTCATGACGACTGGAATCGCGGCCGGCACATCGACTACCGCAGCCATCACTTGCGCAAGCCCCCGCGCGGCTATGAGTGGCGCCAGGTGGACGGCAATTTCGTTCTCGCCGCCGCCGCCACGGGCCTGATCGCCTCCATCATCATGGCCGGCCACTAGCCAGGATCAGAAACAGGCAAGGAAAGCGGCGCTCTCCTCGGGGCGCCGTTTTTTATTGCAGTCCCCGGCCGCAAGCACGCGGTGCGTCGATGGCGGATCCTTGATCAGTTTCGCCGCCGGCCTGATCGGGCGCGGCGCAAAATTGCCGCCGCAATTGGGACAGACGCCTTTGAGGACTGTCTCGGCGCAGTCCGCGCAGAAGGTGCATCATAGCTGCAGATGCGCGCCTCGATGCTATCCGGCGGCAGGTCACGATTGCAGCATTCGCAGTTGGGGCGCAGTTCCAGCATGGTGCAGACTCCATCGGATGCGTTGCTATTCTACAGATTCGCCAGGCCCCCCGGAAACGCGCGCCGCGCGGCCCTGCTATGCCTCAGGCAATCGCCTGCGTCCCAGTCCGTAAAGCGGCAACGCCATCGCCAGCAGCAGCGCCGACCAGATGCCGGTCTTCCAGTCCGAGACCAGGAACAGCACCAGCAGCGCGGCATTGATCGTCATGCTCACCAGCGCCGGCAGCGGGAACAGCGGCATCTTCCAGGGGCGGCGCAGGTCGGGCTCGGTGCGGCGCAGGCGGATGGCCGCGAAGCTCAGCGCCAGGAAGATCAGCATGATGAACGGCGCATAAAGGTCCAGCAGGATTTCATACAATTGGCCATGCATCCGGTCCGCCGCGGCGATGATCGCGATGGCCGCCACCAGCCCCACCATCAGCGCCGCGCGTGGCGTGCCGCTGGCCGACACGGATGCCAGGCGGGGCGGTAGCGCGCCCTGGCGCGCCATGGCATAGGTGGTGCGGGTCAGTTCCATGATCTGAATGTTGGCCAGGGTGGCCACGCACAGGATCGCCAAGGCCGTGACGATGGTGCCGCTGCCCGGGCCCAGCACGATCCTGGCGGCATCGGCTGCCGCCAAGGTGGAATGGGTGAGCACCCCCAGCGGCAGCACATGCAGCACCGCCGCGTTGACCAGCACATAAAGCGCGGCGATCAGCGCGATGCCGGTAAAGGTGGCGCGGGCGACATTGCGCTCCGGCGTTTCGACTTCCTCGGAAAAATAGATCGCCGCCTGCCAGCCGACATAGGCGCCGTAGATGGCGCGCAGCGCCACGGCCGCCGCCACCCAGGAGAAAGCCGGCGGCGGCGGACCCGTCACCACTGCGCTGCTGGCGGGCGCGAAAAACAGCGCCGCCACCAGCACCACCAGCCCCAATCCTTTCAGCAGGGTGCCGATATTCTGCGAATTGCCGCCGGTGCGCGCGCCGATCCAGTTGACCACGCCGCAGGCCGCCACCAACCCGATGGCGATGTCGCCCGTGGTCAATCCCGGCAGCAAGCTCAGCCGGTGGACATATTCGCCGAACGCCACGGTGATGAAGCCGGTGGAAACCGCCAGCTGGCACCAGTCGGCCCAGCCGATCAGAAAGCCGCTGCGCGGCCCGATGGCGCGGCTGATGATGGAATAGGGTCCGCCCGCCAGCGGAATGGCCGCGCCCAGTTCGACCGTGGGCATGGCGTCGATCATCACGAACAAGCCGCCGCCCAGCCACACCAAAAGAATCAGCGCGGGATTGGGAAACCCGCTCGCCACCACGGATGGATTGCGCATGATGCCGGAGCCGACCACCCCGCCGATCACCACGGCCAGGCCGAAGCCCAGCCCGAAAATCCGCAACAGGTGACCGCGCACGCCGGGCGGCGAGGCAATATCTAGCGAAGCGATGGCGCGAGCCCCCTAAGTCCCCGGGGCAGCTTAGCAGCTAGTCCGTGTCGTCTGGCAACCGGTCAAAGCCGCGCAATTTCCGCCCCAGACAAACCAGCCCCGGATAGGGAAAGCTGCCATAGGGCGGGATAGGGACAAACCCCGCCGCGCGGTAAAGCGCGATGGCGGTGGTCAGGTGCGGCAGGGTATCGAGCTTGAGCTCCTCGTAGCCGATCCGCTCGGCGGCGGCCATGATGGCGGCGATCAGCGCCTTGCCGGCGCCCAGCCCGCGGCCTCCCGGCCGAACATAAAGCCGCTTGATCTCGCCGATCGCGGGCGGCGCCAGCGGCTTGACGGCGATACAGCCCAGCGTCTTGTCACCTTGCCTGGCCAGCAGCAACGCGCCACGTGGCGGCGCGTAGGCGCCGGGCAGCGAGTCAAGTTCGTCCTGGAAACCCTGCGGTCCAAGATCAATGGGCAGCGAGGCGGCGAATTCCTGGAACAGCGCCGCGACGACGGCAATATCGGCGGCGCCGCGCGCGGGGATGATCAGGAAGGCGCTGTCGGACGTGGACATCAAGTTTCCCGCGAGTTGACCGAGTGTGCGGTCCATTGCCGACCACCCAAGCACCACTGCCGCGCAACCGCACGACGCTGACGCTAGCGGTTGCTTGGCATTGATATTCGCCCCCACGGTGGGCGAATATCAATGGTGCGGGCGGTCGGAATCGAACCGACACACCTTTCGGTACCAGATTTTGAGTCTGGCGCGTCTACCAGTTCCACCACGCCCGCACAGGCCCCAGACCGAAGTCGTGGGAGGCGCTTTTGTTAGCGTTTTGGCCCTCCCACGTCCACTGTTTCTGTCGCCCTTTATACCGGCCCCGGAACCGGGTTTAATGCCGCCATGAACGCACCCTTGGCCGCCGACACCACGCCCCGCAACGACTGGACCCGCGAGGAAATCGCAGCGCTGTTCGCGCTGCCTTTTCCCGAACTGATGTTCCGGGCGATGACGGTGCACCGGCGCAATTTCGTCTCTACCGAGGTGCAGATCTCGACCCTGCTCTCGATCAAGACCGGCGGCTGTCCCGAAGACTGCGCCTATTGCCCGCAGGCGGCGCAATACGACACCGGCGTCAAGGCGGAAAAGCTGATGGATGTGCAGGCCGTGCTGGCCGATGCGGCGAAAGCCAAGGCGGCGGGCGCCTCGCGCTTCTGCATGGGCGCGGCCTGGCGTTCGCCCAAGGACAAGGACCTCGACGCCGTCTGCGCCATGATCGAGGGCGTCAAGGCGATGGGGCTGGAAAGCTGCGTTACCCTGGGCATGCTGACCGGACCCCAGGCCAACCGCCTGAAAGACGCGGGACTGGATTATTACAACCACAATCTCGACACCTCGCCCGAATATTACCCCCATATCATCAGTACACGGATTTTTACGGACCGCCTCGAGACCCTGGAAAATGTGCGGCAAGCGGGACTAAGCGTCTGTTGCGGCGGCATTGTCGGCATGGGCGAAAGCGCCCAGGACCGCACCGGCATGATCCATGCGCTGGCCACCCTGCCCAGCCATCCCCAGTCGGTGCCGATCAATGCCCTGGTCCAGGTCGAAGGCACCCCCGCCGCCCGGGCAACGCCCCTCGATCCGATTGACTTCGTCCGCACCATCGCGGTGGCGCGCATCACCATGCCGGCCTCGGTGGTGCGCCTGTCGGCGGGCCGCGAATCCATGAGTGCCGAAACGCAAGCCCTGAGTTTCCTGGCCGGCGCCAATTCCATCTTTTATGGCGAAAAACTCCTGACCACGCCGAACCCCCAAACCGACGCCGACAAGGCCCTTTTTGCCAGGCTGGGCCTCACGTCCATGCCGGCGAAATCAGCCTCAACCAACCCTTAACCCCGGTTCCGCTATTCTCGGGGAATGCGGCATCTTCTGTTCATCCTGGGCATCGTGATCGTGGGCGCGGCGGCCTTGGCCCCGGCCATCGCCTATATCGGGCTCGATCCGCTGCCGGGCGATTTCGCCATCAATCAGGGCAATCTGCATGTTGCCGTGCCCGTGACCTATTCGCTGTGTGCAAGCATGGGTCTGGGCCTTTTCTATTACTTCATGAAGCGATAATCACCGGGCGCAACCTCGCTTTCGCCGAGTCGCCGCCTCATGACCCATCGCAAGATTTCCCGCGCCCTGCTCTCGGTGTCCGACAAGACCGGGTTGATCGAATTCGCCAAGGGCCTGGCGGCGCAGGGCGTGATGCTGATCTCGACCGGCGGCACCGCCAAGGCGTTGCGCGATGCCGGACTTGCGGTCAGTGACGTCTCCGACATCACCAAATTTCCCGAAATGATGGATGGCCGCGTCAAGACCCTGCATCCCAATGTTCATGGCGGGCTCCTGGCGCTGCGCGACAAGCCCGATCACGCCGCTTCCATGAAGGAGCACGGCATCTCGGGCATAGACCTGCTGGTCTGCAATCTTTACCCGTTCGAGGCCACCGTGGCGCGCGGCGCAGATTTTGAAACCACCATCGAGAATATCGATATCGGCGGCCCCGCCATGACGCGCTCCGCCGCCAAGAACCATGATTGGGTCACCGTGGTAGTGGATGTCGAAGACTACAAAGCCGTGCTCGATGAAATGGCCGCGAACAGCGGCGCCACCACCTTGAGCCTCCGCCGCACCCTGGCCCAGCGCGCCTTTGCCCGCACCGCCGCCTATGACGCGGCGGTTTCCAACTGGTTCGCCGGCGAACTGGAAAAGGGCGGCGACAAGACACCGCCGCGCCGCCGCAGCTTCGGCGGGCTTCTGCGCCAGCCGCTGCGCTATGGCGAAAACCCGCATCAGGAAGCCGCCTTCTATGTGGACGGCTCTTCGCGTCCCGGTGTCGCCAGCGCCAAACAGATTCAGGGCAAGGAGCTCAGCTACAACAACATCAACGACACCGATGCGGCGTATGAACTGGTGGCGGAATTCGATCCCAAGATCGCGCCTGCCTGCGCCATCATCAAGCACGCCAACCCTTGCGGCGTTGCATTGGGTGCAAGCCTGAAGGACGCTTATCTTGCTGCCCTGGCCTGCGACACGCAGAGCGCTTTCGGCGGCGTGCTGGCCTTCAACCAGAAACTGGACGGTGAGACGGCGGAAGAGATCTCCAAGATTTTCACCGAAGTGATCATCGCCCCGGACGCCGATGAAGACGCCAGGCGCATCCTGGCGCCCAAGAAAAACCTGCGCCTGTTGACGGCGGGCGGCCTGCCCGATCCGCTGGCGCCCACCCTCACCTATCGTTCGGTGGCAGGCGGCTTCCTGGTGCAGACCCGCGACAATGGCCGCGTCACCCGCGAAAAATTGAAGGTCGTCACCAAGCGCCAGCCGACCGAACAGGAAATCAAGGACATGCTGCTGGCCTTCACCATCGGCAAGCATGTCAAATCCAACGCCATCATTTATGTGAAGGACGGCTCGACCGCCGGCATCGGCGCGGGGCAGATGAGCCGGGTGGATTCCGCCCGCATCGCCGCCATCAAGGCGCGCGACGCGGCGAAAGCCGCCGGCTGGGCCGAGCCGCGCACCGTCGGTTCCGCCGCCGCCTCGGAAGCCTTCTTCCCCTTCCCCGACGGCCTGCTGGCTGTGGCGGAAGCGGGCGCGACCGCCGTTATTCAGCCCGGCGGCTCGATGAACGACCAGAAGGTCATTGATGCCGCGGATGAAGCGGGATTGGCGATGGTATTCACCGGCATGCGCCATTTCCGGCATTAAATTCTATTTGAAGACTTCGTCCGCGCCGACGCCCCAGATTCTGTTTCTGGGTATCCAGCCGTCAATATCCTCGCCGCGAATATGGCAGGCGTCCGGCGTGCAGTTCTTCAATCCCGCAATGGCGCCGGGATCGGCCAGCCCCACCACCTTGCCGCCCGATGCGCTTTCGCGGATTTGCGCCCGGCCCTTGCCGGTCACCAGCACGGTGCGCTGGTCCGACAGCATGTTGGCGCTCATCCAGCCGGTGGTGCCGTCCGCCGCCACCACCCGCCGCCAGACATCGAAACTGGCGGTGACCGCGAAGGGATAACCGCGATGGCGATAGATCCATAAAATTTTGTGGTCATAGCTGGGACCTTCGCGCAAATAAGCCAACCCCGCGCGCTGGCTGACGAAATGCGGCGGTGCGGCTGAAGCCGCGGGCGTGGCCGCAACCGCCAATAGGCAAATTCCCATAAACGCTCGCATCCGCCTCATCCTAACACTGCATTGTGGCGCGCGGGATTTTGCGGCCTGAGCAGGAGCGTCGTGCGGAGCGTACGGACGTACGTGAGCACGCGCGACAAACTCAGGACGCAAAAGACAAGCGCCTAAAGGTTCCGCTTCAACAGGTCGAACAGTTTTTCATAATGCCGCTGCGCCTGTTTTTCGTCATAGATCTCGCGCCCCGGCACCGTCCAGCCATGGCGGGCACCCTCATACATTTCACTCTGGAACTTGCCGCCCCAGCCCCTGAGCGTATCTTCCAGCCGGGCGATCTGCGCCGGCGTGGCCGACTGGTCTTCCACCGCATGGCCGAAATAAAGCTCGCCCTTGACCTTCGCGATGCGCGTATGGGGACTGTCCTCATCCTCGGTGACCAGGCGTCCGCCGTGGAAAGACGCGGCGGCCGCGACCTTGTCCGGTTCCACCGCCGCGGTGCGCAGCGCCATCGCGCCGGAGAAGCAATAACCCACCACCGCGATCTTGCCGCCCTTGACGTCATCGCGCTCCAGCAGCGCCTCGACATAATGGGGCGCATCCTTTTCCATCTGCGCCGACGTCAGCGACCCCAGCAGGCCGGGTATCGCCTTCATCGAACGCTCCTCGCCCATCTGGAATTCAAAATCCAGCAGCGGCAGCTTGCCGTAGCGATAAAACACGTTGGGCATCAGCACGGTATAGCCGGCCGCCGCGATCCGCTGCGCCATGCCCTGGTTGGCCGGCCGGATGCCGAAAAGATCGGTATAGAACAGCACGCCCGGAAAAGCGCCCGGGCCGGGCGTATAGACGAAGGATTCCACCGTTCCGTCGGCGGCATTGATTGCAATTTCTTGTTCCGTCACGATGCGTTTCCTTTCTTCCAGTCATAAATCACGGCGTTCCAATATTGCACCCGGTGACTTCCGGTGCGGGTCCAGCCCCGCCGGCGCAATTGCCGGCCAATCATGGCGTTGAAATAGCCATGTGCAACCAGGGCCACGGCGCTGCCGTCCATCACCCGGGCCGTCAGGACGTCGGCGGCCTCGGCGGCGCGGGCGCGCGCGCGCGGATAATTCTCGATGCCCCGGTTGTAGCCCAGATGCCAGAGTATTCGCGCCACCACCGCCCATTTCGCCACCGTCATCCTGAGTAAGGGAATGCGCGGGCTGGCAAGCGGCGCCTCGGCGAACAGCGGATCGATGATCAGCTCGGCATGCGGCGCCAGCAGTCGGGCGCTTTCATCGGCGCGCGGCTTTCCGCTGGTGAAGACATGGCTGAGTTCGCCCACCAGATCGGTGAGTTCACGCGGCGGCGGACTGGCGGGGTCCAGACCCGCGGCATCATAAGCGTCCATATAGGCGTGAAATTCACGGTGGCTGGTGCGCGGCCGCAGCGCAATCGCCGGCTGGCCATGGCGGATCAGAATGATGCGGGCCCCGGCAACGGGAAGACGCTGATGAGACGGGGACTGGGGCATGGAAGCGCTAAGGTCACCGCAATTGCTGCACAAAGCCATGGCAGGATTGCCGCGCCATTGTTCCCCACCCCTGCCGGCGAGTCGTTTTCCCCGAAAACCGCCATAAAACCCGGTTTGCGGGCCATGGGTATCCATTCTCAATTTGCCTGATTTCGCTTAAATCGGGAGCCTATTGCATATATTTTGTGCAAAAACCTGTTGCATTGCAACAACGCCCGCCCGAAACCGCTCCGAAAAAGCGGAAAAGATGCCCGCAAGCGTAAATGCCATATTGAGTTATCCCCCCTGAACACCGGATCGTCATAACAGTTTCAACTGGGGCATCCGGCCTGGGGGTCCGCATCACTGCATGGTGCGATTAACGAGAGGATTGAAGATGAAGAATTTGACGAAATTGGTGCTGGGTTCGCTGAGCTTGCTCGGTCTGGCCACGGCTGCCGCCCCTGCCGCCTATGCACAAGACGCGGCTGCGGCGCCGGCGCCCGATTGGGCCCTGACCGGCACCGTCGATGTCCAGAGCGATTATCGCTTCCGCGGCATCACCCAGTCCAACAAGAAGCCGGCTCCGCAAGGCGCGCTGAACCTGACCGGTCCCGATGGTTTCTATGTCGGCTCCTGGGCTTCGCTGATCAACTGGCAGATGAACGGCATCAATAACAATCCCTCAGTCGAATGGGACATCTACGGCGGCAAGCATTTCGACCTAGGCGGCACCGACCTGAATGTCGAAGCCTATGAATATGCCTATCCGGACGCCAATACGCTGGGCGGCGCCGCTGCCAGCTATTTCGAGGGAATCTTCACCCTCAGCCACACCTTCGGTCCCGTTGCCCTTGACGCCGTTTACGCCATTTCGCCCCAGTTCTCGCTGGGCGGCGGCACCGGCAATTACATCGAGGGCCAGGCCGTCCTGACCATCACCGACTGGCTGACAATCAGCACCAATATCGGCCACCAGTGGGTCGATGCGGCGCTGAGCGATTATACCCACTCCGATGTGGGCGCGACGGCAACGTGGCAGGGCTTCTCGCTGGACGCCCGTTACGTCGGCACCACCCTGAACAAGGTCACTTGCGCTTGGTACATGGGCACCAAGAATGCCTGCACCGGCGGCTTTGTCGCCACCCTGTCTTACACCTTGCCGATCTGGAGTCAGTGAGAAGACATATCTGCGTCGAAACAAGAACCCGCCGGACGAAAGTCCGGCGGGTTTTTTCTTGCCTTCGTCAAATAATTTAGCGCGCGGAATTTTGCGATCTGAGCGGGAGCGAGGAGCGTCCGATACGCTGCCGCTATCGGACAGGCGAATGTCCCATGAGTGATGCGGTGAATAGCGATCGCGTGCGACGCCCTTAGAGCGCAAAATAACCGCGCTAGACGCCCAGGGCGCGGCGCAGCTGGCCGAGGTCATAGGGCTTGGTGAGATGGACCACGCCCTTGTCCCAGGGCTTGTCGCCGGCATCGGCCTCGGTGGAATAGCCCGAGGCGATGATCACCTGGAGGCCGGGCTTCAGCT
The DNA here is from genome assembly GCA_903857685.1 of uncultured Alphaproteobacteria bacterium. Taxonomy (GTDB): domain Bacteria; phylum Pseudomonadota; class Alphaproteobacteria; order Micropepsales; family Micropepsaceae; genus Rhizomicrobium. Next base: position 20,571 of record CAIOFO010000141.1, on the reverse strand, counting down.
TCAGCGCCTCGTCCACCAGCTGGCGGCCATTCATGCCCGGCAGGCCCAGATCGGTCAGCAGGATATCAATCCCGGGATCGGCCTGCAGCAGGGCCAGCGCCTCGGCGCCATCCCCCGCCTCCGCCGCGGAAAAACCGATCTGTTCGAGCATGTCCACCGTGGCCATGCGGATCAGCATGACATCTTCGACCACCAGAACCTTGCCGCGCGGCTGGCCCTTGTCCGACGGGGTGGCGGCGGGCTTCGCACCGGATGAGGAAACCGGCCCGCGCGCCGTGCCGGTGAATACACTGCGCAGCTTTCGCGCCAGCTCGTCCTTGCGATAGGGCTTGGACAACAGGGTGGCGTCGTCGTCCAGCTTGCCATTATGGACAATGGCGTTCTGGGTATAGCCCGAGGTGTAAAGCACCAGCATTTTGGGAAACATTTCCTGCGCCCTGCGGGTGAGTTCGCGGGTGGAGATCGTGCCCGGCATCACCACATCGGTAAACAGCAGGTCCACCGTCGCGCCGCTTTGCAGCAATTTCAGCGCGGCTTCGGCATTTTCGGCGCGCTGCACCGAATATCCCAGGTCGGTCAGCATATCCACCACCGCGGCGCGGACGCCTTCATCATCCTCCACCACCAGGATGCGCTCATTGCCGCCCTCGACCGGCCGGACATCGGCGACCTCCAGCCTGTCCTGAACCCGACGGGTGCGCGGCAGATAAAGCTTCAAGGTCGTGCCTTCGCCGGGCTCGCTGTAAATCTTGATATGTCCGCCTGACTGTTTGACGAACCCATAGGCTTGGGCCAGGCCGAGGCCGGTGCCCTTGCCTTCCGGCTTGGTAGTGAAGAATGGCTCGAAGACCCTGCTCATCACTTCGGCCGTCATGCCGGTACCGGTATCGCTGACCGCCAGCATCACATATTGGCCGGGATTGACCTCCGGATGCCGGCCGGCATAGGCGTCGTCGAGATGGGCATTGGCGACTTCCAGGGTCAGCTTGCCGCCCTCGGGCATCGCATCGCGGGCATTTATTGCAAGATTGAGGATGGCGTTCTCGACTTGGGTCGGGTCCACCAGCGTGTTCCACAAGCCGCCAGTAATCACCGATTCGACCTGGATATGTTCCCCCAGCGTCCGGCGCAACAAATCCGTCATGTCGCGCAGGACCCGGCCCAGATCGACCGAGCGCGGATCCAGCGCCTGGCGCCGCGCAAAAGCCAGAAGCTGGCCGGTCAGGCGCGAGCCGCGGGACACGGCGCCAACGGCATTTTGCAGTCTCTGGCCCAGCTTGGGGTTGGATTTTGCCTCTCCCGACGCCACGGCCAGATCCAGATTGGCGCTGATGATCTGCAAGAGATTGTTGAAGTCATGCGCGACGCCGCCCGTCAAATGACCGATCGCCTCCATCTTCTGGGACTGTCGCACCGCGCTTTCCGCCCGCATGCGTGCGGTCACATCCGATATCCCGATCAGAAAACCGCCCGTGGCGACAGACGCCTTGTAGACGTCAAGCTCGCGCCCCGCCCAGACAACATGCTGCGCTTCCACCAGGCCCTGGGCGTCTTCGGGCGGCGACAGGAAGTGGGGGCCGACGGCGCGCAACTGCGAAAGATCGGTGTCGCGGATTTTGGCCAGACTGTCCGGCAAATCCAGCAGCCGGAAAAATCCGGCATTGAAGGCGCACAGCATGCCATGGGAGGTAAAATAGGCGACACCATCGCGCACCGTGTCCAGCGTCGCCTGCAGGATCGCCGCCTCGTTGGCACGGGCGCGCTCGGCGGCGCCCAAGCTGACATTGTTGCGCACCAGCAGGGCGGCGGCGATCAGCAGGATGCCCAGGGTGAGGACCCCCGCGCCGATGGCGAAGGCGATCTCCATCATTTCCTGCTGCCGGCGATCCGCATCGCGCTGGGCCAGCAAGCGGTCCTCTTCGGCCTTGCCGCCGGCGACCGCGCCGCGCAACCTATCCATGCGTTCTTTGCCGTTCGTCAGCGCGGCCAGCAGACCCGGAGAAGCGACCGGGCCGGCCTGGGCGGCAGCGATGCTGTTTTCAAAGGCCGTAAACCGGTCCTGAATCAGGGCCTGCAGTTGATCGGCGCGGCGCTGCTCGGATGGGTTGTCGGCGGTCATCTGACGAAAACGGCCAAGGTCGAAGGTGACCCTGGCCTGCCCGGCGCGGTAAGGGGCCAGAAAGTCCTCGCGATGGGTCAGAAGATAGCCACGCTGGCCGGTTTCGGCGTCCAGGGCATCGCTGAGGATGAGCTGGAGCTGCTGCTCGACCTCGAAGGTGTGGCGAACCCAGCCCTGAGCGGCGCGCTCATTGGCGGCGAATTGAATGGTTATATAAGCGACAACCGCCAGCACCAAGAACACCGGCACCGCAGCCAACAAAACCAGCCTGTTCGCAGCCAAGATGTTATGAAACCCCAACCCCCCGTGCCCAAACGCGCTGCGGCGGGATCGGTTCCTGGCATGCCACAACTTTAGAATGGCTCTAGGGGGAAACTAGAGGGGCTAGCGTACAAAATGCCAGAAATCCTGCCTGCACCCTCTTTGGCGGCCGGCCGGCCCCTGTTGCTTTTCCTTCCGCCCATGCTAGTTCATCCCGCCTCGACAACGGGGTACCGGAGCAGCCTGGCGGCGATGCCAAGCCTGGTCAAGACAACCAGCCAAACCAGAATTGCTGCACCGCATGAACCTCACCGAGACCCGCAAACAAAGTGCCCGAAACTGGTTCGAAAGTCTGGCGGCGCGGATCATTGCCGCTTTCGAGGCGCTGGAAGATGCCGCGCCCGCAGCGCTCTATCCGGGCGCACCCGGCCGCTTCGTCCGCACCCCCTGGGCCCGCAATGAAGGCGAAGGCGGCGGTGTCGTGGGCATGATGCGCGGGCGCGTTTTCGAGAAGGTCGGCGTGCATGTCTCCACTGTCCATGGCGCTTTCTCGCCCGACTTCGCCAAGCAGGTGAAGGGGGCGACCGATGATCCGCGCTTTTGGGCCAGCGGCATCAGCCTGATCGCTCATATGCGAAATCCCCATATTCCGGCGGTGCACATGAACACCCGCATGATCGTGACCACGCAAAGCTGGTTCGGCGGCGGCGCGGACCTCAATCCCACCCTGGATGCGGCCCGTGCGCCGGATCACCCCGATGCCGTGGATTTCCATGCCCGGCTGAAAACGGCCTGTGACGGCTTCGATCCGGACTGGTACGCCAAATACAGGAAATGGGCCGACGAATATTTCTGGCTGACGCATCGCGGCGAGGCCCGCGGTGTCGGCGGCATCTTCTATGATCATCATGACAGCGGCGACTGGGACAAGGATTTCGCCTTTACCCAGAGCGTTGGGGGCGCCTTTCTCGACATCTATCCTCAGATCGTCAAACGCCGCTGGAACAACGCCTGGACGGACGCCGAGCGCCACAACCAGGCAAAGTGGCGCGGCCGCTATGTGGAATTCAATCTGCTCTATGACCGCGGCACCACCTTCGGCCTGAAGACCGGCGGCAATGTCGAGAGCGTCCTGTCTTCCATGCCGCCGGTGGCGGAGTGGCCATGATCAAGATCGGCACGCGCGGCTCACCGCTGGCCTTGACCCAATGCCGCATGGTGGCGGGATTGCTGGCGCGCGCCGCGGGAACGTCCGAAGTGGAATTTCCCCTGCAGAGTTTTGTCACCAGCGGCGACCGTCTCAAGGACCAGAAGCTGCAGAATGCCGGCGGCAAGGGCCTCTTCACCAAGGAACTGGATGAAGCGCTTCTGGACCGGCGCATCGATGCGGCGGTGCATTCGATGAAAGATCTGCCGACGCGGCTGCCGGACGGCATTGTGCTGGCCGCGGTGCCGGAACGCGAAGACCCGCGCGATGCGTTCATTTCCCATAAGGCCAAAACGCTGATGGAATTGCCGCGGGGCGCGGTGGTCGGCACCGCCAGCCTGCGCCGCCAGGCCCAGGCGCTGCATATGCGCCCCGACCTCAAGATCGTCATCCTGCGCGGCAGTGTCGAGACCCGGCTGAAGAAGCTGGACGATGGCAGCATCGATGCAACCTTCCTGGCGCTGGCGGGCCTGACGCGGCTTGGCCTGACCAGCCATGTCACTTCGCTGCTCGACGGCCATGATATGCCGTCTGCGCCGGGACAGGGCGCGCTGGCCCTCACCTGCCGCGCCGACGATGCGGCGACTCGCGCGGTTCTGGCGAAGATTTCCCTTGCCGCAAGCGAAATCGCGGTGGCGGCGGAGCGCGGCTTTCTGGAAGCGCTGGACGGTTCCTGCCGCACCCCCATCGGCGCCCTGGCGGCGATTGACGGCGGCAAGCTCGGCTTTCTCGGCGAAGTCCTGTCGCCGGACGGCGTCCAGCATTGGCGGCGCGAAGAGACGATCGAACTGGGCACAAATGCGCGCGCCGACGCCGCCGGACTGGGGCGCAAGCTTGGCGCACTCATCCGCGCCGACGCCGGCGAGGAATTCATTCAAAGTCTGGACAAACGCGGATGGTAAAAAAACTTCTGTCGGTGCTGAAGGGCGAGCCCGCGCCAATACCGCCCATCTGGCTGATGCGCCAGGCAGGACGCTACCTGCCGGAATATCGCGCCCTGCGCGCCAATGCCAAGGATTTTGTCCAGTTCTGCTTGACTCCGGAACTGGCCGTGGAAGTGACGCTGCAGCCGGTGCGTCGCTTCAATCTCGACGCCGCCATCCTGTTCGCCGACATCCTGCTGGTGCCGCACGCGCTGGGCCAGAAAGTCTGGTTCGCGGAAGGCGAAGGCCCCAGGCTGGAGCCGGTGCGGGACACGGCTGGATTGGCCAAACTGGCCTGGCGCCCGGACATGCTGGCGCCTGTCATGCAGACCATAAAAGGCGTACGCGCCGCCTTGCCCGAGCAAGCTGCGCTGATCGGGTTTGCCGGTTCGCCCTGGACGGTTGCCAGCTACATGATCGAGGGTGCGGGCGGTACCGATCATGAAATCCTGCGCAAGCTGGCCTGGACCGACGGCAAGTTCTTTGCCGCCCTGATGGACCTGCTGGTGGAAGCCACAAGCGCCTATCTGATTGCCCAGGTTGATGCGGGGGCCGAAGCCTTGCAGCTGTTTGAAAGCTGGGCGGGGACCGTACCGGCCGGCCTGTTTTCGCGCGCGGTGCTGGAGCCGACAGCCCGAATCGTCAAGGCGGTGAAGGCAAAGCATCCGGGCATTCCGATCATCGGGTTTCCGCGCGGCGCCGGCGGCTGGCTGACGCGGTACGCCGAAGCGACGGGCGTGGACGGCATCGGCGTGGACCAGATGACCGATATCACAGCAGTCCAGGTTCCGGCCAAGGTCGCGCTCCAGGGCAATCTCGATCCCATCCTGCTGCTTCAAGGCGGCGACGCGCTGCGGGTCGAAGCCAAAATGCTGGTCAGCGCGATGGCGGGGCAGCCCTTCATCTTCAATCTCGGCCATGGCGTGATGCAGCCGACGCCGCCCGAGCATGTCGCCGATCTGGTGGCCGCGATCCGCGGCTAGCCGCGCTTCTGGATGTAAGACGCGTTCAGTTCGCCGACGGATTTGCAGCCCAGCAGCTTCATGGTCCGCACCAGATCGGCCTGGAAAATCTCCAGGGCGCGGTCAATCCCCGCCTCGCCTGCCGCCGCCATGCCATAGGCATAACCGCGCCCCAGCAGCACCGCTTTGGCGCCCAGCGCAAGCGCCTTGATGATATCGGCGCCGCGCCGGACGCCGCCATCCATCAGCACCTCCATTTCGCCGCCGACCGCGGCTGCCACTTCCGGCAGCGCCCCCAGTCCGGTCGCCACCTGGTCCAGCTGCCGGCCACCATGATTGGAAACCACCACCGCATGAGCCCCCTCATCCCGGGCGCGGCGGGCATCATCGCCGGTCAGCACGCCCTTGATCGCAATTGGGCCCTTCCACAGCTCGCGAATCCATTTGAGATCGCTCCAGGTCACCACCGAAGTTTCCAGCGCCTTGGCGACATCGGTCAGGGCAAAGGGCTTGCCGTCCGCCAGGATCACGTTGGGCAAGGTCTTCATCTTGCTGTTCAGCAGGTAATTCGTCAGCCAGCGCGGATGGGCGATAAAGTCCGGCAGGTATTTCAGCTTGGCCAGCGGGTCGCGGCCCATCAGTTCCTTCATGCCGTTGCGGAAGTCGCGCTCGCGCATGCCGGCCACCGGCGTGTCGATGGTGAGAAACAGGCCCTTGCAACCGGCGGCGGCGGCGCGGCGCAGCGTGGCTTCACCCGCGGCGCGGCCGCCCAGGAGATACACTTGCAGAAACAGCGGCGCCGATGCGGCCGCCGCAATCGTTTCCAGCGAATAGCCGGAGATGGTGGAAAGAATATAGCCAATGTCCTTGCGGCCCGCGGCGCGGGCCGCACCCAGTTCGCCCTGGGGATGAATCAGCTTGGAATAGCCGATGGGCGCCGCCAGCATGGGCATCGCCATTTTCTGCCCCATGATGGTGACCGACAGGTCCGGCGAGGGCACATGCACGCCATGGCGGGGCCGGAAAATATAGTCGCCGAATACGCGACAATTCTCATGCAGGGTGATTTCATCCTCGGCGCCGCCGTCCAGATAGTCGAATATCGCGTCCGGCAGGCGCGCCCGCGCCTGTTTGCGCAGATCGGCGATATTGAATGCTCTGGTCAGGCTCATGGCGCCAAACTAGCATCACCGACGCCTTATCCAATCCCCCAAACGCCAAAAGCGGACAGGGCGTTTGCCCTGTCCGCTTTTTCGGCCGTTCGCCTGTGGCTCACGGCATTCGTCGCTCGAAATGGTTCACCGAACCATTTCGTTTCGCCTGGAGGGCGAAAACGCATCTCACACTCACATTTTCGAGGTCTGACCGGCCGCGATCGGGCTATCGGGTGTCGCCTCGTCTTCTCCGGTGGAGGAGGACACGCCGGGCAGGCCGTCCTCGGACGTCTTGGTGGTGCCGGCGTCGATACGGCCGCCGGGATTGGACGGCTGGTCGCGCAAGTCCGGCTTTTTGGGTTCAATCGTGTTGGTCATTGGATGTTCTCCCGGGTTTGTCGGGGGATAACGATCCAGTTCTATTTGGGTTGCATGGCGGCAACCTGGGCGAGCACCCAGTCCGTCATATCCTTGTTCACCGCTGGTCCTTCCAAGTCGCGCAGCAGCATATGGTAGCCCTCGGCATAGCGGCGCACCGTGGCGCGTGAACCCAATGCGGCAATCACGCCATTGGTGGCATCATGGGGAATGACCTGGTCCTTGTCGCCGGTCATGAGCAGGATGGGCGGTGTTGCTGCCAGTTTATCCGGCGCGGCGCGCGCTTCATCCATCAGGTCCACCAAGCCGAACAGCGCATCGGCGCGGGTCTGTTTCTGGAACAGGGGATCGCGGGCCAGCGCCCGCAACATCGCCACATTGTCGGACGGCACGATGGTCACCACATGGCTGGCGGCGTTGTTGGACAGGATCAGGCCCGGCATCAGATGCGCGGCGAAAAACAACGCCACGCGGTAACCGAGCGGCATGTCGCGCCGCGCCCAGACGGCGGGGGCCACCAGGATGACGCCCGCCACCGGCGGCGGATCGGGCCCTGCCAGCGCCGACAGGATGACCGCGCCGCCCATGCTTTCCCCCAGAGCAAAGACCGGCACGCCGGGGTAACGCGCTTTCGCCGCAGTCACGCTATCGAACAGATCGGCGCGCATCGCCTCGCCGTCGGCCCACAGCCCAGGATTGGGACCGCTGCCGAAGCCGCGCTGGTCGAAGGCCAGGGTGGTGACGCCGGCGGCGGCCCATTGCCGGGCCGGTCCGTCAAAGGCATTGGAATAATCGCTCATGCCGTGCAGCGCCACGATGATCGCCCGTGGCGTGCCTTGCGCATCCCAGTGGCGCAGCGGCAGGCTGAGCCCGTCACGGGTGACGAAGACTTCGTCTTGCAGCCGCGGCGCCTGGCGCGTGGCGCCCATCGGCGCGGACGTGGCGGCGCAACCCGCCAGTGCCAGGCAGAGCGCGAACGCGGCGACAATCGTGCGGAGGAATGGCATTGTCCGGATCAGGTCAAAAGCCCGATCATACAGGCCGAAAGTCCGCTGGCCAGGGTGCCGGAAATCAGCGCCCGGAGCGCCAGCGGCACGATTTCCGCGCGCCGCTCCGGCATCAGGGCGCTCATGCCGGCGATCAGGATGCCGACGCTGCCAAGATTGGCGAAGCCGCACAGGGCATAGATCATGATTAGGGTGGCGCGGGGATCGAGCGCGCCCTTGGGAAGGGCGGCAAGTTCCAGATAGGCGACCAGCTCATTCAGCACCGCCTTGGTTCCCATCAGTCCGCCCGCCGCAACCGCTTGCTGCCAGGGCACGCCGTAAAGCCAGACCAAGGGTGAAAACAGCCAACCCAGGATGCGCTCCAGGGTCAGCGGCGGCGCGCCGGGATGCGGGACCAAGGCGATGATCTGGTCGGCCAGCGACACCAGCGCCAGCATCACGATCAGCAGGGCCAATATCTGCAGATAGATCTTCAGGCCGTCCTCGGTGCCGCGCGCCACCGCATCCATGCTGGAACGGTACCCGAGGTGGGCGGGAATATTTTCCGTCTGGGCGTCACCCGGCACCATCAGCCGCGCCATCAGCACAGCCGCAGGCAGGCTCATCATCGAAGCGACCAGAATATGCCCCAGCGCGCCGGGCACCACATCGGTCAGGACGGTGGCATAGAGCACGAACATGGTTCCGGCGACCGAGGCCAGCCCCACCGTGAAGAGAATGAACAGTTCGGTGCGGGTCATGCGCGGCAGGCAGGGCCGGATCAGCAGCGGCGCCTCGATCATGCCCAGGAACACCGTGGTGCCGGCGCCCAGCGCGGTGGCGCCGCCCAGGCCCAGAGTCTTGCGCAGCACATAGGCCAGCGCCCCCACCACCAGCGGCAAAATGCGCCAATGCCACAGCAGCGCCGACAGCGCCGAAATCACGATCACCAGCGGCAGCACGCCGAAGGCGAAACTGGTCATGGCGGCAGGATTGGCGACGACGAAGGGTGCCGGGCCGCCGCCGACATAGCCGAAGACAAAGCCTGTCCCTGCCCGCGTTGCCTCGGCCAGAGCCGTCACCAGGCTGTTGAGACCGAGCAGCGCCTGGCGCGCCAAGGGCAGCTTGAGCAGGAGAATGGCGATGGCCGCCTGCAGCGCCAGAGCGCTGGCCACCAGCCGCAGACTGAAGGCGCGGCGGTCCTCAGACAGGAGCCAGCCCGCCGCAATGATAACCGCCATCCCCAACAGAGGCTGCAGATGGTTCAGGAAGGATTCGGACATCACGCCCCCGCTTGGCGAACTCTAACTGATTCGCGCTGGGCGGCAGGACCATGACCCGTTAGACTCCGTATCCGGGGTGGAGCTGTGGCGGACAATCTGAAAAAGCCGGCCGAGATTCGCGCGCTTGCGGGCGTGCGCGCCTTTCCGCCACTGATGATCGTGCTGTTCCATTTCAGCGAGGGTCATCATTACAGCGGCCTGCCCTGGCTCGATCTGCTGGCGGCGCGCGGCTATCTGTGGGTGGAATTTTTCTTCGCCTTGTCCGGCTTTATTCTCACCCATGTCTATGGCGCCAGGCTGGCCCAGCTGTTCACCGCCCAGGGCTATGGCGCCTTTATCAAGGCCCGGCTGACGCGGCTATATCCGTTGCATCTCTTTATGCTTTTTGCCCTGCTGGCATTGCTCATTGCCGCCCGGAGTTTCGCCCATTTCGGCGGCTATCGCTCGATCTATGACCTGGCCTATCACCCCGACATCCAGGTGAAGGGTTTTTTCCTCAGCCTGGCTCTGGTGCATGCCTGGAACACCATGAACAGCCTGACCTGGAACGGCGCCTCCTGGTTCGTCAGTGTCGAATTCGCGCTGTGCCTGCTGTTCCCCATTTTCCTTTTCCTGGCGAACGGCAAAAGCTGGCGCGGCGTGGTCCTGATCGCGGCGGGCATCGCCGGTCTGGTGGCGCTCGATCTCACCTCCCGGCATGGACTGGACATTACCTTCCGCAATGGCGTGTTGCGCGGGCTGGCGGATTTTTCCGTTGGCGTCGGCATGGCGGTGCTGTACCGGCGGTGGAAACCGCGCGACAGGTTGCCTGCCCTTGTCCATTCCGTGATCCAGGCCGCCCTGCTGCTGGCGCTGTTCTATGCCTTCTACCATACCGGCTGGTCGCACTCGCGCCGGGACATCTGGGATGTGCTGCCGATGCTGGCGCTGGTCTTTGCCCTGAGCTTTGACCGCGGCATTGTCGCGGAGGCCCTGAAAACCCGCCTTCCGCAAGTGATGGGCGTCTGGTCCTACGCCATTTACATGGGCCAGACATTCTGGCTGCAGGCGATCCGCATCTTCGAACAGCGGCTTTATCCGCCGTCGGTTACCACGGTGCTGGGAACACGTTTTTCCAGCCTGATCTGGTGGCTGGAACCCTTGGCTCTGGTGCTGGTTTGCGTTGCCTGGGGCGCGGCGCTGGCGATTACTGTCGAGCATCCCGCCGCTGCGGCAATCAAGCACTTCCTTGATGGAAAAAAGCCGCTTGCCGAGCCTTCGCAGTTGCGGCAACAATGAGGCCATGAACGATCTCGCGCTGAGTCTCAGACAGGCGCGGCCTTCAGACGCCGCCGACTTGGCGCGCATCTACATCGAATCCTGGCAAGACACCTATGCGGGCATTCTGCCCCACAGCCTGCTTTCGGCCATGTCGGTCAAGAGCCACACCGCCCGCTGGCAGAATCAGCTCAGGTCGCAGGGCTCGGTGATCGTGGCGGAAGATCACAAGCATGGGCTGATCGGCCTGGCCAGCCTGGGCGGGGCGCGCGATCGCGATCTGGGATTTGAGGGCGAGGTTTACACGCTTTACGTGGACCCCGGCTTTTTCGGGCAGGGCGTGGGCCGCAAATTGCTGCACGGGGCATTCGCAGCACTGAAGGAACGCAAGCTCAATTCCTGCCTGATCTGGAGCCATGCCCGCAACAATGCCTGTTACTTCTATGAAGCGATGGGCGGCCTCCGGGTAGCCGAGCGCACCACAAGGCTGGGCGGCGAGCCGACGCCGGAAATCGCTTTCGGCTGGAAACGGCTGGCGACCAGCTCAAGGCGACTTGCGATCTGAGAGGGTCCGCAGGTCTTGAGCAACAGCGAAAGACGCGTACGGGCGTTCGCGCCAGCGGCTATAAATCTTTCGGCCTGACGAAATCCACCAGCGCGCCCTCGCCGGGGCGGATGTCGCGCCATTTCTCGACATCGAAATCCAGCACCGCCAGCGCGGCGGTGGGAAATTTTTCTTCCAGCACGTCGCGGCGGACGCGTTCCTTGCGGCGCACAGGTTCGCGCGCCAAAAGATTCGCCAAATCTTCAAGTCCGGGATTGTGTCCCACCACCATCACGCCCGCCGCGCCCTGGGGCGCCGACTGCACCTGCGCCAGGATTTTCCCCGCCTCGGCCAGATAGAGCACGTCGCGATAATCGGTACGGGCGCCGATCTCGCGCAACACCAGATCGGTGGTCTGCCGGGTGCGGGCGGAGCTGGAACTGAGGATCAGGTCCGGGAGGAAGCCGTTCTTGCGCATGTAGCGGGCCATGGCGCCGGTGTCATGCATGCCCCGGACCGCCAGCGCGCGGTCGTGATCCTCCAGCGCAGGCTCGGCCGGGACCGCCTTGGCGTGACGCAGAAGGTAAAGACGCTTCATCCCTGCATTTTCCGCATATCCGAACGGATCAGCCGGGAGTCTAAGGAACTTGACCCAAACCCTGCAAGCACGCGAAAACCTTGGCCGGACAGGAAAAATCCATGGCGACGAACAAAAAGCCCGGAAACTGGAAAAAACGCACCCTGGCGGTGCGGGCCGGCCAGATTCGCACCCCCTTCCAGGAGACCTCCGAGGCGCTTTTTCTCACCTCCGGCTATGCCTATGAGGCGGCCGAGGAAGCCGAAGCCCGCTTCAAGGGCGAGATCGGCGGCTACCAGTATAGCCGTTTCGGCAATCCCACCGTTTCGATGTTCGAGGACCGCATGGCGGCGCTGGAAGGCGCGCCGGTGGCCAGAGCCACCGCCACCGGCATGGCCGCGGTATCGGCGGTGTTCCTGTCGGGCCTGAAGACTGGCGATCATGTTGTGGCGGCGCGGGCGATGTTCGGCTCCTGCCTGCATGTGGTGGAACAGATATTGCCCCGCTTCGGCATCACCACCACACTGGTGGATGGCGGCGATGTCGGCGCCTGGGAAAACGCCATGCGGCCCGAGACACGCATGCTGTTCCTAGAGACACCCTCCAATCCCACCCTGTCGATCGTGGACCTGAAAGCGGTGGCGCAGATCGCCGAGAAGCACGGCGCGCTGCTGGTGGTGGACAATGCCTTCGCCACCCCGGCGCTGCAGCGGCCGATGGAGTTCGGCGCCCATATCGTGGTGCACTCCTCGACCAAATATATTGACGGCCAGGGCCGCGCCCTGGGCGGCGTCATTTTGTGCGGCCAGAAATTTCTCGACGATTCTCTCCAGACCTTCCTGCGCAACACCGGGCCCTCGATCAGCCCCTTCAATGCCTGGCTGCACTTGAAAAGCCTTGAGACGCTGGACCTGCGCATGAAGGCGCATTGCGAGAATGCGACGCGCGTGGCCGACTTCCTGGCCGGCCAGCGCAAGGTCAAGCGCGTGCTCTACCCGTTCCATCCCGACCATCCCCAGCACAATCTCGCCCGCGCCCAGATGGAAGGCGGCGGCGGCGTAGTGGCGTTCGAGGTTGAGGGCGGCAAGAAGGCTTCGTTCAAGCTGGCCGACGCGCTGGGGATCATCGACATCTCCAACAATCTGGGGGACGCCAAGAGCCTGATTACCCATCCGGAGACCACCACCCACCAGAAACTGACCCCTGAAGCGCGCGCCGTGCTGGGCGTGACGTCGGGCCTGCTGCGCCTTTCGGTGGGACTGGAGGACGCCGATGACCTTTGCGAAGACCTGGAACAGGCTTTGAAAGTCGCGTAATGGCCGAACACGGAATTTCGCTGCGCTGGTCAAAAACCGAGGCGCCCTTCACCTACAACACCTATCCGCGCAACCACACCATCAGCTTCAAGAATGGTGCGCCGGTCACATTTTCCGCCGCGCCCGCCTACAAAGGCGATGCCAGCAAGGGCGATCCAGAGGACATGCTGGTGGCGTCGCTGTCCTCCTGTCACATGCTGAGTTTCCTGGCCATCGCCACCAAGAAGAAAGTCATTGTCGAATCATACGAAGACGACGCCGTTGGCTATCTGGAGAATGACGGCGGCAGGCTGTGGATGACGCGGGTCATTCTGCGGCCGAAAGTGGTCTCCAGCGCCGATGCCGCCACATTGAATGAAATTCATCATCTGGCGCACGACGCCTGTTTTATCGCCAGTTCCGTGAAAACGAGCGTGACGGTAGAGCCGGCCTGATGTCGCGAATTGGTTGGCCGCGTTAACCCGTCGCGCTTGAGACGCTTGCACGGGAGAGGACGCGGACCGATACTGGCGTCATGTTTGAGCGCGAAAACCCTCTTTTCGAAATCGGGGTAAAAACCGTCCCGATGTATGAACGCGAAACCCGTTTCATCCATGTCGCGGTGAAACCCGCCTATCTAGACGACCAGTCCGATCCGGAAGACCGGCGCTATGTCTGGTCCTACACGGTGACGATTGAAAATCGCGGCCAGGAATCGGTGCAGCTTCTGTCCCGCTACTGGAACATCACGGACGGCGTGGGCCGGGTGCAGGAAGTCAGCGGGCCGGGCGTGGTCGGGGCCCAGCCGGTGATCGCGCCGGGAGAGAAATTCCAGTACACCAGCGGCTGTCCGTTGCCGACCGCTTCGGGCCTGATGACCGGGCGTTACCAGATGAAGGCCGCTTCCGGCGAAGCCTTCGAGGCAGAAATTCCGGCTTTCCTGCTGGAAAGCCCCTACGAACAGCGGCAAATCCACTAAGCCCTGCGCAATATAAGGTTGAAACGCGCCGCCAAGGCCGCGTTTAATCCGGTTTTAGAACCGGATTTCCATGAGCCGCAAGATTGACATGCCCAAGGCCAAGCTGCCGCCGCGCCCGTCGCGCGCGGAAGCGGAAAAGGCCGTTCACACCCTGCTGCGCTGGACTGGCGACGATCCGAACCGCGAAGGCCTGGTCGACACGCCGGCGCGGGTGACGCGCGCCTTCGAGGACTGGTTCTCGGGTTACGGCCAGGACCCGGAGGAGTATCTCAAGCGCACCTTCGAGGAGATCGAGGGCTATGACGATATGGTAATCCTGAAAGACATCCGGTTCGAGAGCCATTGCGAGCATCACCTGGCGCCCATCATCGGCCGCGCCCATGTCGGATATCTGCCCACCAAGCGCGTGGTCGGTATTTCCAAGCTGGCGCGGGTGGTCGAGGCCTACGCCCGCCGCCTTCAGGTGCAGGAGAAGATGAATGCCCAGATCGCCAACACCATCCAGAAAGTGCTGCGCCCAAAAGGCGTGGCGGTGGTGATCGAGGCGGCGCACCAGTGCATGACCACGCGCGGCGTGCACAAGACCGGGGTCACCATGGTGACCTCGACCATGCTGGGCGCCTTCCGCGAGAACGATGTGACGCGCCGGGAATTTCTGGCGGTGATCGGCAATCCCGCCAGCCGCGACGACCGGTAAGAATTCCAATGGACGCGCTGGGCCTGGTCAAGACGCTTATCGGATTCGATACCACCAGCCGCGCCTCCAACCTGGAACTGATTGCTTTCGTGCGGTCGCTGCTGGAAAAATCCGGCGCGCGTTGCCGCATGACCCCCGACGCCAGCGGCCAGAAAGCCAATCTCTTCGCCAGCTTCGGGCCGCATGACGGTAGCAAGGAGCGCGACGGCGGCATTGTCCTGTCGGGCCATACCGATGTCGTGCCGGTGGACGGGCAGGACTGGTCCAGCGATCCCTTCAAGGCGGAAGTGCGCGGCGGCAGGCTTTACGGCCGCGGCGCCTGCGACATGAAAGGCTTTGTCGGCGTGGCGCTGGCGCTGGCGCCGGAAATCGCCAGGGCGAAGCTCGCGCGCCCCATCCATTTTGCCCTGTCCTATGATGAGGAAGTGGGCTGTGTCGGGGTCACCGGCCTGCTGGAAGATCTAAAGCGCGAAGGCATCAAGCCGGCGCTGGCGATTGTCGGCGAACCGACCCTGATGAAAATCGTGGGGGCGCACAAGGGCGGCGCCAAGCTGGTCACGACCTGCCATGGCCACGAGCATCATTCCAGCGCCCCGGAAAAAGGCGCCAATGCCGTGATGATGGCGGGCGAATTCGTGACGATGCTGGACAATGTATGGGACGGGCTGCGCGCCGATGCCGACCCGCGTTTCGATCCGCCCCATTCCACCGTGCAGGCGACCGTGATTGCCGGCGGCACGGCGGTGAATATCCTGGCGCGGCAGGCCGATGTGACCTGGGAATATCGCTGCCTGCCCGACCGCGACCCGCAGGCGATCCTCGATACCGTGCAGCGGCGGGCCGAGGGCGAGATCCTGCCGAAATACCGCGCCCGCGCCGCCGAGGCGGGAATGATCACCAAGCTGCATGCCCATTATCCCGGCCTTCGGATGGACGAAGATTCACCGGCGGTGCGGCTGGTGCGGGAAGTCACCGGCGCCAATGCGGTGGAGGCGGTGTCCTATGGCACCGAGGCGGGACATTTCCAGAATTACGGCATCCCGGCAGTGATCTGCGGCCCCGGCTCGATCGATCAGGCACACCGGGCCGATGAGTTCTGCGAATTGTCGGAGCTTGCGGCCTGCGAGGCGTTTCTGCGCAAGATTATCGCCAAGGGTGAGGCGGGATAACCGAAGGTCCAGCGAATCTTTGGTCAGCCGAACGCCAATCGCACCCGTCCAACTGCGATTGGCCGGTGATCAACTTAGACTGTCCGGCGCAATTTCATGGGTGATGCCGCAGAATTCGCAGCGGGCACGGATGATGCCGTCGGGGTCGGCCAGGGTGGCGCGTTCCGCCGGGGCATAGGATTGCAGCACCGTGGCGATGCGTTCGGGCGCGCAGTCGCAGCGGAAAGCGATGCCAAGCTGGGGCTGCACCCGCACTTCGTCTTCGTGGAACAGCCGCCACAGCACGGTTTCCGGCGCCAGGTCGGTGTCGAGCAATTCCAGGTCTTCCACGGTCTTCAGGATCAGCGACAGGCGCCGCCAGTCGTCATTGCCCTGCACATCCTCCGGCGCGGCGCCGGGCTTGGCGGATTCCGGAGTCATCTGAAGCATGATGCCGGCGGCCCGCCAGCGCGGCTGCTTTTCGCCCGCGACATAGAGCGGGGCGGCGGCCAGGCGCAGCACCGTGGGCAATTGCTCGGACTGGGTGAAATAGGTTTCGGCCGAGGCGGCGATGCCGTCTTCGGACAGCCCGACAATACCCTGATAGGTCTGCCCGCCCCGCTGGGGTTCGATGGTGATGGCCAGCGAGCCCTTGCCCACCAAGGCGGAAAATTTCGCGTCTTTCAAATCCGCCAGGCGGGCTGAATCGTGCCGGGCAAAGCCGCGCACGCCGCGTTCATCGCCGCCGTAGTAATCCGCCAGCACCAGGTCGAGAGGTCCGTCGGACTTGGTCTGGACCGTCAGGCGGCCATCCAGCTTCAGGGCGGTTCCCAGCAGCACACTCAGCGCCAGGGTTTCCCCCGCCACGCGGGCGGCGGCTTCCGGCAGGCCATGGGCCGATAGCGCCCTGGTCGAGGAGAGGTCGAGCCGCACCAGCCGTCCGCGCATACCCGCCTTGGCGATATCAAACGGCAGGACAAAATCGCCGCCGGCAGCGGCGGAAAATTCCTTGGGAAGCCCGGACATGGTTCCTATATGGCGGGGATAGAGCAGCTTTTCAACGCATCGCCCAAGCCAGTATCGCCTTCTGGGCGTGCAGGCGGTTTTCGGCCTCGTCGAACACCACCGATTGCGGCCCGTCGATCACCTCGTCGGTGACTTCCTCGCCGCGATGGGCGGGCAGGCAATGCATGAAGATGGCGTCCTTCTTGGCCAGCTTCATCAGGGCGCCATTGACCTGGTAGGGCCTCAGCAGATTGTGCCGCTTGGTGGCATTGTCATCGCCCATCGAAACCCAGGCGTCCGACACCACGCAGTCCGCCCCCGCCACCGCCTTTTCCGCATCGTCGCCCAGCAACACATTCTTGCTGTTCTTCAGCCAGGCGCGCAGTTCCGGATCGGCCGACAATTCCTTGGGGCTGGCAACCTTGAGTTGGAAGCCGAGTTTCACCGCCGCATGCGCCCAACTGGTCAGCACATTGTTGCTGTCGCCGCTCCAGGCCACGGTGGTGCCCGCGATGGGGCCCTTGTGTTCCTCATAGGTCAGCACATCGGCCATCACCTGACAGGGATGGGACCATTTGGTCAGGCCGTTGATCACCGGAATGCTGGCATTGAGCGCCAATTCCTCGACCATCTCATGGTCCAGCAACCGGATCATGATGGCATCGACATAGCGCGAAATCACCCGCGCTGTATCGGCGATGGTCTCCTCGCGGGCGAGCTGCATCTCATTGCCGGTCAGCATCAATGTGGTGCCGCCCAGCTGCCGCGCCGCCACGTCGAACGAGATGCGGGTGCGGGTGGACTGCTTGTCGAAGATCATCGCCAGCACCTTGCCGTCCAGCGGCCGGTCGGCATCGGCGACGCCCTTGGAGAGGCCGCGCCGCGCCGCCTTGCGCTTCTTGGCGTCGTCAATCAGGCCGCGCAGCGTGGCGCTGTCATGGTCGGAGATATCAAGAAAATGCCGGGGCGGATTACTCACGGGAGCGTTCATTGCGCGGCTGCCTTTTGCGATTCCAGCGTGGCGGCGGCCCGGTTCATCAATTCCATGCCTTCGCGCACTTCCGATTCCGAAATTGTCAGGGGCGGCAACAGCCGCACCACATTGTCGCCGGCCGGCAGCACCACCAGGCCCGCTTGCCTTGCGGCGGTGATGAAGTCGGTGTTGGGAATTTTCATTTTCAGGCCCAGCATCAGGCCCTGGCCGCGCACGCTTTCGAAGATGGCGGGGTGGGCCGCCACCAGCGCGCCCAGTTGCTGGTTCAGATAGCCGGCGACCTTGCCCACATGCTCCAGAAAGCCCGGCGCCAGCGCCAGGTCCAGCGCGGCATTGCCCACCGCCATGGCCAGGGGATTGCCGCCAAAGGTGGTGCCGTGGGTGCCGACGGTCATGCCTTTTGCCGCCTCGGCGGTGGCCAGCAGCGCGCCCAGCGGAAAACCGCCGCCAATCGCCTTGGCGATGCACATGATGTCGGGGACGATGCCCAGCCACTCATAGGCGAACAATTTTCCGGTGCGGCCGATGCCGGTCTGGATTTCGTCGAAGATCAGCAGCAGGCCCTTGTCGTCGCAGATCTTGCGCAAGGCGCGCAGGAATTCCGGCGCCACGGGGCGCACGCCGCCCTCGCCCTGCAACGGCTCGATGATCAAGGCGGCGGTCTGCGGCCCGATCATCCGGTTCAGCGCCGGCAAATCCTCCAGCGGCACCTGGTCGAAGCCCTGCACTTTCGGTCCGAAGCCTTCGAGATATTTCTCATTCCCCGTGGCGGCGATCGTCGCCAGGGTGCGGCCGTGAAAGGCGCCCTCGAAACTGATGATCTGGTAGCGCTCAGGATGGCCGCTGACATACTGGTAGCGGCGGGCCATCTTGAAGGCGAGTTCGGCGGCCTCGGCGCCCGAATTGGTGAAAAACACCGTGTCGGCAAAGCTGTTCGCCACCAGCTTTTCGGCCAGGCTCTGCTGTCCCGGCACCCGGTAGAGATTGGAGGTATGCCAGAGCTTGCCGGCCTGTTCGGTGAGGGCCGCGACCAATTTCGGGTTGGCATGGCCGAAGGCATTGACCGCGATGCCGGCCCCGAAATCCAGGTAGCGCTTGCCATCCTCGGCGAAAAGCCAGGACCCCTCGCCGCGGACGAAGGCGATGTCCGTCCGGTTATAGGTGGGAAGCAAAACGGGAAACACGGCAGACTCCTTGGGCGAAAGGGCGTGCTTATCCGCCTTCCCGCATATCAAGACAAGTTATGGGAGGTCTGCGTCAATCCTGTGGGGTGCCGATTCGGGCCCGACTCATCCGCATTTATCCCTTTACAGCAAGTACTCGATATGCTATCACTTATAGCAAGTACTGGTTGCAGAGGGAACCCATGACGCAATATACTTTCAAGGAATTTCAGACCGATTTCCCCGACGATTTGGCCTGCCTGACGGCCCTCCTGAAGGTCGCCCATGGCGGTACCCGATTCACCTGCCCCGGCTGCGGGGTGGATGCCATCTTCCACGCCATGAACAAGCGCAAGGCGTTCGCCTGTCAGGAATGCGGCCATCATGTCTATCCCTGCGCCGGGACCATCTTTCACAAGAGCAGCACACCGCTGACGCAATGGTTCTTTGCCATGTACCTGATGACCAGCACCCGTCACGGTGTTGCTGCGAAGGAATTACAGCGCCAGATCGGCTGCACTTACAAAACCGCTTGGCGCATGGCGCATGAACTGCGGAAGCTGATGGCAACCGCTGATAGCAGCGGCAAGGGCCCTCTCAGCGGCCATGTGGAAATTGATGAAACTTTTGTCGGCGGGAAGAAGCACGGCAAAGGTCACAAGGCAGGCATGGAGAACAAGACTGTCGTGTTCGGCATGTTGCAGCGAGATGGCCGCGTTATCGCGGGTCCCGTTCCTGATCGCCTCAAAAAGACTTTAGAGCCAATCATAAAAAAGAATATCGAACGCGGCACGGAAATCAGCACAGACGAACATGGCGCTTACCGTGACCTTGCTGGCATTGGTTTCAGCCACGGCACAGTCAACCATGCCAATGAGCAATACGTTGACGGCATCACGCATACGAACAGCCTTGAGGGGCATTGGGGTCAGTTAAAGCGTTCGATCAAGGGAACGCACATACACGTTTCCAGCAAGCATCTTTGGAAATACGTCAGCGAGTTTTCGTATCGCCGCAACAACCGTGACTCACAATATATGATGTTTAGGAAGCTGATTTACTCGACTGCGCTGCCGCGCTTAGCAGACTCATGAAATCCTCTTTATGGGAAGGATTATCGGTTTCATGTTCAGCCATTGTTGCCAAAGCTGGAGTTGCTGCACCACCCGACCCGTCAGGTGCGCGCTGCTCTAGTTCGGCATGGAAATTCTTAAGCTGCGGCGTATCCAATACATCCATAATCTTCCAACCGGGAACTACCGCGTTTAGCCATGTGTTTTCGCCATCTTCATCATGGATATAGCCCCAGTTCACTCCCAATAAGGCCCAGAAATTATCTTTCTTAAGACCGACATCAAGAATTGTGGCCGGAGTGCGGTAGACAATAACGGGGGAACCAGAAAATCCGGTGCGCGACCGCATTTCGACACCGAAACTTTCTTGGTCTTTCAGTACGGCTTTATTCCAAATTGGCTCCGGCATAATACTGATTGAGCCGAACCTGGCAGCCGACAAGTTATCGCGGCGGCCCTGATGGTTTACAAAACGGCCCACCATAAAGACTTCCTCACCGACGCCGATTTGCAATTCATCTGCAAGCTCCTCGGTAACAACACGGCGAGTGTCACATAGGGCAACG
>CAIOFO010000140.1 GCA_903857685.1 uncultured Alphaproteobacteria bacterium | reverse complement strand
TTGCTTTAAAGCTCGGTACAAAATCTGATGCCTTATAATTGGAGTAGCCGCCCTCATTTGTGAGGAAATGATAAAGGTTGCGCGCATGAACAACAAAGGATGCATAAAATGCATTCCATTCATTCGCAGAATGAACTTTGCGAATCTGAGCAAACGAAAAGCGCATCATTTGAACTTCGTA
The DNA here is from genome assembly GCA_903857685.1 of uncultured Alphaproteobacteria bacterium. GTDB lineage: Bacteria > Pseudomonadota > Alphaproteobacteria > Micropepsales > Micropepsaceae > Rhizomicrobium. The sequence goes on along the minus strand of CAIOFO010000140.1, from coordinate 2,075 downwards.
AGAAAGATGTTCATTCAACCAATTTGCATTTTTGGGCTTTGACTTCATTGTGCACTCCAAAAGTGCTTTGCAAGCGGTCAGCGTAATAAAGTGGAATGGCGCTTCGCACTTATTTAACTGGATTGGACCGGTGGCAACCGCCTCGCCTGCAGGCTCGGCGGGATTGCCCGGGGCCATACGCTGACGCTATGGCCTAAGGCCGGGCAATGGTGCCGCAGGTGAGAATCGAACTCACGACCTATCCCTTACCAAGGGATTGCGCTACCACTACGCTACTGCGGCAACCGTGGTATTTCCGGAGCCTAAGGCCCGAACCCTTAAAGCGGATAAAACAGCAAACCCGCCAAGGGACGGCTGCTATAACGCAAGGATTCGGCGAAGGAAAGCCGCCGCGCGGCTTTAAAAACCGGGAATTATCATGGCCAAAACCTCCCCTGAAAAGCTGGCCGCCGCCCTCCGGGCCAACCTGGCCCGGCGCAAAGCCAATGTGCAGCCGGTCGCGCCCAAAAGCCCCAAATCCCCGCAAAACCTGGGTCCTCAACCGGACAAAAAGATCCGTCCCGGCCCCAAACCGGCATAGCAGCCGGGCGCTGGCCAAAAGCCTCTTGCCATGACGCCCGGCCTTCCCCCATGACGGGGCCATGGACCGGATAAGAATAGGCGGCGGACGGCGGCTTTCGGGGGAAATCCCCATCAGCGGCGCCAAGAATGCGGCCCTCAAGCTGATGGCGGCCGCGCTGCTGACGGCTGAGCCCCTCCACCTGGCTAATATCCCGCGCCTGGCCGATGTCCGCGCCATGGCCGAGCTGCTCAAAAGCTTCGGCGTCGCCGTCACCCACACGCCGGGCAAGGGGCTGGGGGAAGGGGACACTTATACTCTCCATGCCGCCGCCATCACCTCCTCCTTCGCCTCCTACGACATGGTGCGCAAGATGCGCGCCAGCTTCCAGGTGCTGGCGCCCCTCCTGGCCCGCCACGGCGAAGCCAAAGTCTCGCTCCCCGGCGGCTGCGCCATCGGCGCACGCCCGGTTGACCTGCACTTGAAGGCGCTTGAGGCGCTGGGGGCACAGGTCACGCTCGAAGACGGCTATGTCATCGCCACGGCGAAGTCGGGCCTCCATGGCGCGCGCATCGAATTTCCCTTTGTCTCGGTCGGCGCCACCGAAACCGCGCTGATGGCCGCCACGCTGGCGCGCGGCGAAACCCTGATCGGCAATGCGGCGCGGGAGCCCGAGATCGAAGACCTCGCCCGCTGCCTCATCGCCATGGGCGCCAAGATCTCCGGCATGGGCACCTCCCGCCTCACCGTGGAAGGGGTTTCGTCATTACACGGAGCATCATGGTCCGTCATGCATGACCGCATCGAGGCCGGCACCTATGCCATCGCCGTGGCCATCGCCGGCGGTGAGGTAGAACTGCTGGGCGCGCGGCGCGATTGCATCGCCCCCTTGCTCGACCTTCTGGAACAGTCCGGCACCGATACCCGCGATACCAACCGCGGCATCGCCTTGCACAGGAACGGCGCGCGCCCGGCCTCGGTTGACCTTACCACCGCCCCGTTCCCCGGTTTCCCCACTGACCTTCAGGCGCAGTTCATGGCCCTGATGACGGTGGGCGAGGGCACCTCGGTGATCCGCGAAACCATTTTCGAAAATCGCTTCATGCATGTCCCCGAGCTGGGGCGGCTGGGCGCCGACATCCGCGTCAATGGCGATGTCGCCACGGTGCGCGGCGTGCCAAAGCTCAAGGGCGCTCCCGTCATGGCCACCGACCTGCGCGCTTCCTCCAGTCTTGTCCTGGCCGGGCTGGTGGCCGAGGGCGAAACCATCGTCAACCGCGTTTATCATCTTGACCGGGGCTTCGACCGGCTGGAAGAAAAGCTGCGCGGCGTGGGCGCGGAAATCGTGCGGGAAAAAGAATGAAGTTGGCGGCGGCGGACAGCGAAGACCTGGAAATCCTCTCATCGCGCCTGCAGGACGCGGCGGGCAAGCTGAAGGATTTTGCCTGGCTGCCCAAGCAGCACCGCTTCGCCGCCCTGCTCAATCGCTATCGCGGGGAGGATGCAAAGGGTAAAG
>CAIOFO010000139.1 GCA_903857685.1 uncultured Alphaproteobacteria bacterium | reverse complement strand
CGGTGTTGTCGGCGAACAGGCCGATGGCTTTCTCGGTCTAGTCAAAGGCTCGGCCGATCCGGCCGTCACCACCGCGGTCAGTGAAATCAACGCGGCGCGCGGCGATGTCTATTCCCAGACCGCCGCAAAGTCCGGCGTCACCCGCGAAGCGGCGGGCCAGGCTACCGGCACGCAGCTGATCGAAAAATTGCCAACGGGCCAGTATTTCAAGCCGCTCGACGGCGGCTGGACCAAAAAATAACGCCAAAAAATCAACATTCTTCAGGAGGACAACGCAATGAGACATATTCGGACGATTACGCTCTCTGCCATTCTGCTTTCCGCTTCGGCGATCATCGCCCTGGCCCAGGCGCCCGCCGCTCCAGCCACACCGCCGCCCCCGCCGATGCACCTTACCACCACCGCATTCCAGGATGGCGGCGTCATTCCCCCGAAATTCACCCAGGACGCCGCCAGCCCGGTGTCGCCCGCCCTGGCCTGGACGAACCCGCCCGCCGGCGTCGTCAGCTACGCCCTGATCATGCATGACGTGGACAATGCCGGGCAGAAGCATATTGACGACACGCTGCACTGGATGATTTTCAATATCCCCGGCAGCGCCACATCCTTGCCCGAGGGCGTACCGAACACCCCCGCGCTGGCCGACGGCTCTGTTCAGTTCAAGGGCCGCGTGATCGGCTTCATGGGCCCGGGCTTCCGCGGCAACATCTATCATCACTATGTGTTCGAACTCTACGCGCTCGACACCAAGCTCGATCTCACCTCCGATTCCACCCGCGCCGATGTGCTGAAGGCAATGGACGGTCATGTCGTGGGCAAGGCCGCCATGGTGGGCTTGGCCCACCGCGCGATGTAAGTGGGCCTGGCCCACCGCGCCATTGGATCCGCCGCTATTGTCTGGCCTTCAGCAGCGCGGAATAAAGGGTCTGCCGGTATCCTTCGCTCGTGTAAGTCGCCTGGGACACGATGTCGATATCGGCGCTTTGCGCCGTTATCACTTCCTTGTTCAGTTCCGGAAGCGCCCACTCGTTGATCTCGATCGACCGCCAGCGGTGATTTGGATAAACCGGGCAGTCCACGCTGGCGATTGCGCCGTTGTGGATGGTCACCTTGACCTGCACGTCGCCCCAGTCGGTGTCGGCAACATCCCCGGTGAACTCTCCCTCCGCATAATGGATGACGAACGGCGCGGCCGGCACATAACTGGTCGCGGCCGGCGCGCTGTCTTGTGCGGCCGCCGCAACCGGGGCGGCCGGCGCAACCGGGGCGGCTTTGGCCGGGCCCGGCGCATCGGCGGCGATGGCAGGTGCCGATGTTTCTTGCTCTTGCGCGACCTTCGGCGGTGAAGCGGCGGCGGTGATTGACGGCGGCAAAGCCGCAGCCCGCGATGGCATGGGCCGGGTCGGCGTCTCGGCATGGGTGAAAGTCGCTGATGCGACAAGGTCCGGCCGGTTCAGATGCTGCCAGAAGGCATAGGCCGTGGATGCAACAATGAATCCGGTCGAAAGCAGTATTCTGGCGATGCGCTGGCGCTGGGGCATATCCGCCATAATCCTACCCGCGCACGCCATGGGCAATGACATAAATCAAGGGCATGGATAAAGGCAGCTTTCGCCGCACCTCGCAGGAGGCCAGTTTACTTTGCCGGAAACGCCTTGGTCAGGTAGGCGGTGATCTGATCGAACTCGTCGTCGCTGGCATTGGCGCCGTTGGCGGCCATCTGGTTGACAAGGTCTTTCCAGCCCGGTCCGTCAAAATCCTGCTCGGCCACCACTTCGGGCACATGGCACTTGGAACAGACCTTGATCACCAGGTCGCGGCCCGGACCCATCGGCAGGGCCTTGTGGTCCGGGTCGGGTGTGCCCTGTGGCGGAGCAGGGGTCTGCGCCGCCGCCGCCAAAGTGCAGATCAGGACAATGGCGGCGGCTATTGATATATGGCGCATGACAAATCCAGGCTGCTGAAAGGTGCTATTTCTTGGGCAGGGCGAAGGCCATCACGACGTCGCTCTGCACCTCGGTGGTGGCGGTGCCGATGCCGCCGCCGGTCACCACCGCCGCCACGAATTGCCGCCCATCCGAGCTTTGATAGCTGATCGGCGAATCCTCGATCGATGAGGGCAGCTTCTTCTCCCACAGCATTTCGCCGGTGGCGGTCTTGAAGGCGCGGAAGCGGCTGTCGTCCGTTGCGCCAACAAAGGTCAGTCCGCTGGCGGTGGTGAAAGCGCCGCTGCCGCCGGGCCGGCCGGTGTTCTGGTATTGCGGCGCCAGCTGGTCGGAAACCCCCAGCGACTTGTGATAGACGGTGGCGCCGGTATCCATGTTGATCGCCACCAGCTCGCCCCAGGGCGTCGGGCCGCACAGCAGGTGACGGTCGATATCGCCGAAGCGGCGCAGGCCCGCCAGCGGACCCTGGTTGGCCCAGGAACCGTCGGGCCGCTGCACCAGGCGCATGGGCTGGAAGACATTGCTGACATTGGTGATGAACAGGTTCAGCTTGGGATCAAATGTGCCGCCCCAGAAATTCACGCCGCCCGCCGGTCCCGGAGGCGAGACGCTGTACTGGTTGTTGGCGATGGGCAGGAACGGTCCGCCCAGTTTCATGTGGTTGTCGTCCACCATCTTCTCGCAATAGGTCTGCAGCGCCGGCTCGCCCTTGTAGAGATTGTCGCGCGAAACGGTGTGCTGGCCGATTGGTTCGGGCAAGGTCGGGAAGGGCTGGGTGGGCGACATTTTCTCGCCGGGCACATCGGATGCCGGCACCGGGCGTTCCTCGACGGGGAAGATCGGCTTGCCGGTGACACGGTCCAGGGTGAAGAGCAGTGCGGCCTTGTCCATGGCAAGGACCGCCGGAACCGTCTTGCCGCCATGCTTGATGTCCACCAGCAGCGGCGCTTCGGGCGCGTCATAGTCCCAGGCGTCGTGATGCACCAGCTGGAAATGCCAGAGATATTTGCCGGTGTTTGCGTCCACCGCCACCACCGAGGAGCCGAACAGGCCGTTGCCGTGCCGGTCTATGCCGATACGGTCGTTGTTCGGCGCGCCCAGCGGCATGTAGACAATGCCCCGCTTCTCATCCACCGACATGTAACCCCAGACATTGACGCCGGAGCGGGCGATGGTGGATTCCGGATCGTCCCAGCTGTCATAGCCGACTTCGCCCGGACGCGGCACGGTGTGGAAGGTCCAGACCAGCTTGCCGGTCCTGGCATCCCAGGCCCGTGTATCGCCCGACGGGCCGGTGCCGGCGTTGGAGCCGCCCGGACCTTCGCCGGTGCCCGCGCCGGTGATGACGAGATTCTTGTAGATCGCGGGCGCCTGCAGGATGCCATAGGGCACCTTGAAGCCGTTCATGACTTCGGGCGTCTTGACGTCCACGGTGCCGCCATTGCCGAAGCCGGCATTGGGCGTGCCGTCCGAGGCCTTGAGCGAATACAGAATACCGTCTTCCGTGCCGAAAATGATCGAGGCCGGAATCTTGCCGTCGCCCGGCCAATAGGAAATGCCGCGCTTGGCCGGCGTGTCGTCGCCCGGCAGCTTGAATTTCCACTTTTCGGCGCCGGTGGTGGCGTTGAGGGCGATGACTTCGCCATAGGGCGAGCCCAGATACATAGTGTTGCCGATGACGATCGGGATGGATTCGTCATAGCGCAGGCGGCCGGTGAAACCCGCCGGCTTGAGGTGATAGACCCAGGCCTGATCCAGCTTGTTGACGTTCTTCTCGTTGATCTGGGTCAGCGGCGAATAGCGCACCGAGGTGTTGTCGTGATTGGCGGAGGGCCAGTCGGTCCGGGGCGCGCCCGTGGCGGCGCCCGCCAGGGCGCAGGTGGCGACCGAAAGAACCAGACTCAAGGCAAGCTTGGACGTGATACGAGACATTGCTGACACCCCTGGATACGCCACCCTGCGGCGGCTTGATTATTTGCCGGCATAATTGAGAAAAGCCCATCTTCTGTCAAACCGGGCACAGCGCCAAAATCCCGAAAAATGCCTGTTTTTTCCGCACCGGCAGGGGGCAGGCGCAGGCGGCGGCTCTAGTCCGCCACCAGCCGGATGGTCGCGCCGACAAGCCGTGTCCGGTCGGCGGCGGGGCCCAGAAATATCTCGACTTCGCCGGGCTCAAACAATGGCGCCAGATCCGCGCCGGGAAAGCACAAATCCGTTCCCTTCAGCGCCAGGGTGACGGTGCCGCGTGCGCCGGCAGCCAGCGTGATCTTTGCAAAACCTTTCAGCTCCAGCAGCGGCCGCGTCACCGAGGCCAGCCTGTCATGGCAGAACAGGAACACGGTTTCTTCCGCGGTATGCCCGCCCTCATTGGCCACATCCACGCTGGCGGCAAGTGTGCCGCTGCGCGCCAAAGTGGTTGCGGAAAGCTTCAGATTGGAAAATGCAAAGCGGCCATAACCAAGGCCATCACCGAAAACGAATAGCGGGGAGTTTTCACTGTCCAGATATTTGCTGGTGTAGTGATCGGCGGGATTGATGGGCCGCCCGCCATTTCTTTCGCCGAAGAAAACCGGGATCTGGCCGGTGGCGCGGGGCCAGCTCACCGGCGTGCACCCGGACGGCGAAACCTTCCCCGTGATCAGATCGACGATGGCGTTGCCGGCTTCGCTGCCGGGGAACCAGGCGGCCAGCAGGGCGGCGGATTTTTCCACCAGCGCCGGCACGATCAGCGGGCGGCCGGAAAACAGAATCGTGATCACCGGCCGGCCGCCGGCTTTTTCGAATATTGCGTCACAAAGCCGTTGCTGCTGCCCGGGCAGATGGGGATGGGCGCGGCTGGCGGCTTCGCCGCTCATGTTGGCGGCCTCGCCGACACACAGAATGATCACATCGGCGCCATCGCATAGCGCTGCGGCGATGGCGATGCCGCCCGCTTCCTCGGCAGCGCCGCCGTCAATTGCCACGCCGAGCGCATATTCAATCTCTGCATCCGGCAACGCCGCCCGCAGTCCCTCCAGAACGGTTGCACATCCGGTCAGCGGCGCCGCAGCCGCCCAGGGTCCGCGCATCTCCTGCGCTGCGTCGGCCAGCGGACCGATCAAGGCGATGCGGCGCGGCTTGGTCAGCGGCAGCACATCCTTTTCGTTTTTCAGCAGCACCATGCTTTTGGCGCCGGCATCGCGCGCCAGGACCCGCCGCTTTGCCAGGTCCGCGGCGCTTTCCGCGCCCGCACTGCGATAGGGGTCGTCAAACAAGCCCAGCCTTTCCTTCAAGCGCAGCACCCGGCGCACCGCCGCGTCAATCTGGTCCATCGTCACCAGGCGGCGCTCCAGGGCGACGGGCAACCCATCGCCATACGCCTCAGCCATCATGTCGATATCCACGCCTGCATTCAGCGCCAATGCCGCCGCCTCTGCCAGATCCGCCGCCACGCCGTGACGCATCAGTTCAGCGATGGCGTTATAGTCGCTGATGATGACGCCCTCGAAACCCAATTGGCCGCGCAGATAGCCTTGCAGCAGTTCCCGGTTCGCCGTCATCGGCACACCGTCCAGTTCGGTGAAAGCCGGCATGATGGCGGCAACTCCCGCAGCCACCGCCGCCGCGAAAGAGGCAAGGTGCACCTCGTGCAAGGTGCGCGCGGAAATATCGGTGCTGGCATATTCGCGCCCCGCCATCACGGCGCCATAGGCGGCGAAATGCTTGGCGCAGGCGGCAATGCCGTCCAGATTTTTTCCCTGAAAGCCCGCGACCTTTGCAGCCGCGATTGCCGCGCCGACAAAAGGGTCCTCGCCCGGTCCCTCGACGATGCGGCCCCAGCGCGGATCGCGGCAGACATCGCACATCGGCGCAAATGTCATCGTCACGCCGTCCGCCGCGGCCTCCCGCGCTGCAGCATGCGCGGTCTCGGTCCACAAAGCGGCATCGAACATCGCGGCTTCCGCCAACGGCACCGGGAACAGGGTGCGATGGCCATGGATGACATCCAGCCCGATCAGAAGCGGGATGCCCAGCCTTGATTCCTCCACCGCCAGGCGCTGGGTCCTGGCCACGATCTCGGGGCCATACAGATTGAGCAGATTGCCGATGGTCCCGGATTTGATGCCTTCGCTGAGGTCGCCCGCCACAAAAGGCCCGGTGACGGCATAGGGGGCGGCCGTCATTGTCAGCTGGCCCAGCTTTTCGCTTAAGGTCATGGCGCCGATCAGCTGGTCAATACGGCTCATACGTGCCTTCCTAATTCACGCCGCACCATATTTAATCGCCCGCGCCCGCGCCACTCGAGTCCCGCCATGCCTCTTGTCCCATGTTTATAGACCGGCCTGCCAAGGAAACGCCCCATGCGGGCGCCGGTCTGCTGCCGCAGATGCGCATGATGATCCGCGCCCTGCTCGATTCACCCATCCGCAATGAGCTGTTTGTCCTGGGCGGGGCCGTGTTTGCCGTCATCGTCGCCACCGCCTATGGCCAGATCCGGCTGAACCGCTGGAACCAGCCATTCTATGATGCGCTGGCGCATCGCGATTTCCGGCAATTCCTGGTCCAGCTGGGCGCGTTCGGTGTCATCACCTTCAGCCTCCTGGTGCTGAATGTGGGTCAGCGCTGGCTTTCCGAAATGCTGAAATTGAAACTGCGCGAAGGGCTGGTGCGCGACCTGGTGGGCGAATGGCTGAAGCCGGGCCGCGCCGCCCGCCTCGTCCATGAGGGCGCGCTGGGCGTCAATCCCGACCAGCGCATGCACGAAGATGCCCGCCATCTCACGGAACTGTCCGGCGATCTGGGTGTGCAACTGCTGCAATCCTCGATCCTGCTCGTGACGTTCGTCGAAGTGCTGTGGGTGCTGTCGCGGGGCTTCACCTTTCACTATCACGGCCAGGTTTTTCTCATTCCCGGCTATATGGTGTGGGCGGCGATCCTCTATGCCGGCACCGGCTCGCTGCTGTCCTACTGGGTGGGCGGCAGCCTGGTGCCCAAGAACGCCGAACGCTATCAGCGCGAATCCGAACTGCGTTATTCGCTGATGCAGGTGAACCAGCATCTGCCCGCCATCGCCACTGCCAAGGGCGAAGCAGAAGCGCAGGACCGCATTTTCAACGACCTGGGTGCGGTGCTGGCGGCGATGGGCAAGCTGGTCACCGGCCTCACCAACCTCACCTGGGTGACGGCGGGCTATGGCTGGCTGACGCTGGTGGCGCCGATCCTGGCGGCGGCGCCGGCCTATTTCGCCGGCGATCTCAGCTTCGGCGGCATGATGATGGCGGCGGGCGCCTTCAACCAGGTGCAGTCCTCGCTGCGCTGGTTCGTGGACAATTTTTCCACCATCGCCGACTGGCGGGCCACATTGCTGCGCGTCGCCAGCTTCCGCCGTGCCCTGATTCTTGAACCCGTGACGGACATGCGGCAGCAAGTGGTGAATACGCCATGAGCAGAACCGCGGCTTCGCTGGCGCACCTGTCCGACGACAAATTGCTGGAAGGGGTGCAGCGCCAGACATTCACTTTCTTCTGGGACGGAGCGGAGAAGGCCAGCTTGCTGGCGCGTGACCGCTGCACGACAAAATCCGTGCCGGACAACGACCTGGTTGCGGTGGGCGGCTCGGGCTTCGGCATCATGGCCTTGATCGTGGCCGTGGAGCGCGGCTGGGTCAGCCGCCAGGCCGCCGCCGCCCGCCTGACCCGGATGCTGGATCTGCTGGCGCGCGCCACCTGCTATCACGGCGCGTTGCCGCATTTCCTGCACGGCAAGACCGGTCAGACCATCCCTTTCGGCCGCAAGGATGACGGCGGCGACCTGGTGGAAACTTCATTCCTGATGATGGGGCTGCTGACGGCGCGGCAATATTTCGATCGCGCCGGGGAATCGGCAATTCGCGGTTGCATCACCCAATTGTGGGAAGAGGTGGAATGGGATTGGTACACGCAAGGGTCCGATGTCCTGAGCTGGCACTGGAGCCCCAACAACGGCTTCGCCATGAACCACGCCATTCGCGGCTGGAACGAAACGCTGATTACCTATGTGCTGGCGGCCGGCGCCCCGCGTCATGGCATCGCCGCCAATGTCTATGACAGGGGTTTTTGCACCGGGCCGGATTACCGCAGCGGCAAGACCTTTTATGGTGTGAGTTTGCCGCTGGGACCGGACCTGGGCGGGCCGCTTTTTTTCGCCCATTATTCCTTTTGCGGTCTTGATCCCCACGACCTCAAGGACCGTCACGCCAATTACTGGCAGCAGAATGTGGCGCAGGTGAATATCAATCTCGCCCATTGCATCGCCAATCCCGGCGGCTTCAAGGGCTATGGCGCCAATTGCTGGGGCATCACCGCCAGCGACGATGCGGACGGCTATGACGCCCATGCCCCGGGCCATGACAACGGCACCATCTCGCCCACCGCAGCGCTTTCCAGCATTCCCTATGCGCCCGAGGCGGCAATGCGCGCCCTGCGCCATTTCCTGAAAAAGAAGAAAGTCTGGGGCCGCTTCGGCTTTGTCGACGCCTTCAATGAATCGCGCGGCTGGACCGCCGATACCTATCTCGCCATAGACCAGGGTCCGATTGTGGTGATGATCGAGAATTATCGCAGCGGGCTGCTCTGGAAACTGTTCATGGCGGTGCCGGAGGTTCAGCGCGGCCTGCGCAAGCTGGGCTTCACCAGCCCCCGTCCATGAGCCTGCCCGATCTGAACCTGGAAGACTGGATCATCCGCCAGCGCCGCCATGCGGCGGCAATGATGCGCCAGAGCATTTCGCCGGCCATCGTGAAAATCCGGCCGCGTTTTTTCCAGACCATCATTCCCCGGCCGGGCGCGGTGGTGGCTTCGCCGGTGCTGGCCGCCTACGACCCCGAGCCGGATTATTTCTTCCACTGGTATCGCGACAGCGCCGTGGTGATGGAAGCGCTGTTTCTGGTCCAGGACGAAATACCCGATGCGGCCCATCTGTTCGCCGACTTTGTCCGCTTCAGTTCGGATCTGGCGGCGCTGGATGGCCGCGACCTGCCGCCGCCGGCGGCCGAAGCGGAATTTATTCAATTCCTGCGCGATGACCTGGCAAGTGCCCATGGCGCTGCGATTGCCGGCGAGACGCGGGTCAATCCCGACGGCACGCTCGACATCACCGCCTGGCCGCGCCCGCAATATGACGGCCCGGCGCTGCGGGCCCTGGCCTTGCTGCGCTGGGGCGCGGCGGGCGATCAGGCCGCGTCTCTGCTGCGGACTGACCTGGATTTTGTGCTGCGGCACGCGCGGCGGCCCTGCTTCGGCGTCTGGGAAGAAGAAGCAGGCCTGCATTACTTTGTGCTGCGCGTCTGCGCGGCCGCGCTGGAAAAAGGCGCGGCCTGGCTTGCGGCCCGGGGTGAGCCGGACTTCGCCGCAAGCTGCCGGGGCGAAGCGCAAATGCTGCTGCGCGATCTGGAAGGCTGGTGGCTGCCGCGGGAAGGATTCTTGCGTGCCCATATCCTCTCATCGCGGCGCGCCGAAAAGGAACTGGACGTCTCGGTGATCCTGGCCGCCAATCATGCCGGCGCCCCGCCGGATGCAAGGCTGAAGGCGACGCTGGCGAAGCTGGAGGCATTGTTCGGCGGTCTTTATCCCATCAACCGGGGCCGTGCCGCGCCCGCGCTGGGCCGCTATGGCGATGATGCCTATTATGGCGGCGGCGCCTGGTATGCCGCCACCCTGGCGGCGGCGGAATTCTGCTATCGCGCCGGTGAGGGGAGGCGCGGCGATGCTTACCTGGAAACGGTGCGCGCCTTCACGCCCGAAAGCGGCGACATGTCCGAACAATTCGATCGCGTGACAGGGGTGCAGACCTCGGCCCGGCACCTGGCCTGGAGCTATGCCGCCTTCATTACGGCTATTGCCGCGCGTCGCGCGGCCAGCGGATAAAAGCCAGCAGCCACAGCGCCGGCAAGCCGACGGCGGGAAAGAAACTCAGCAGGGCCCACAAGGGATTGTAGCCCGCCCGTTTCAGGATGAAGCCGAGCGGAATCGCAAGCAGCAATTCCGCGATGGCGGTAAATGTCATCACCTGCTGCAAAGTGTATGTGACGGTCTGCTGGAAATCGAACATGCTTCCTCCCGGCGCCTTATGGGTTTGCGGCGCAGTTTCAACGTCATTATACCAAATTGTATACAAGAAAAAGCGGCATGGCTCTTTCTGCAATCCGCCGGACACTGTCTAATCGCGGCCAATTGCGCAACCGGGGAGCAGGCAGGCAATGGCCAAGGGCTATGACGGCGTCACGAAGATTTTTCACTGGCTTATCTTCCTGACTGTGGCCGCGCAATATGCGGTGGGCGAGTTTATGCCCCATATCGGGCGCAAGACGCAGGAAGTGGGCCTTGTCTGGGTTCATATCTTCCTCGGCGGCGTCGTCATTCTGCTGATCGTGGCGGCCATCGCCTGGCGCCTGACCCATCATGTTCCGCAACTGCCGGAATTGCCGGGCTGGCAAAGGCTGGCGGCGACGGCAACGCATTGGGCGCTTTATGCGCTGATCCTGGTGATGGTGGTCCTGGGCTGGGCGGCGGCCAATTCGCGCGGCTGGCCGGTGACCGTGTTCGGCGTCCCCCTGCCGGCGCTGGCCAAGAATGGCGACCGCTGGGCCCACACTGCGGGCGACGTTCACACCTTCCTGGTCAATGTGCTGCTGGGGCTGGTGATCCTGCATGTCGTGGCCGCGCTCTATCACCACTTTTTCTTGCGCGACAAGGTGCTCACGCGCATCCTGCCGGGCTGATCCGGGCCGCCGAAGGTTCCGGAAAAACCGGGCTTTGCTTCTCAGCACCCTTGCCAGATGACCGCGCCGTGACCATGTTTGGCCGTGAAAGGCCAGCCTGTGACGCCCGTCCGCAAAATGCCGCTCGCCAAAAGTGCCGCCGTCCAGAGGCTGGACGAGTGGGCGCCTTCGCTGCTCAAATCGCGGCTTTATGGCCAGCTTCTGGTTGACATCATCATCGGCGCGCTGGCCCCCGGCGAACGGCTGGACGAGCAGGTGCTGGTGCGCCGCTATGGCGGCGGGCTTGCCGGCATCCGCGAGGCTCTGGCGCGGCTGGCGCTGGAGGGGCTGGTGCAGCGCAAGGCGCGGGTCGGCACCCTGGTTGCGCCGCTCGCCCTGATGGAGGCGCGGGAGGTCTTCGAGGCCCGCGCCCTGATCGAAGTGGAATGCGCCCGGCTGGCGGCGACCAACGCCAGCGAGAGCGATATCGCCGCGATCCGCGCCACGCTGAAGGACGGCGAGGCGGCGGTACGCAAGAACGACGCCCGCGCCCTGGCCGCCATGGATGAAGCGTTCCATGTCGCGCTTGCCAGCGCCAGCGGCAACCGCACGCTGGCCAAGATGGTCACCATCCTGCATCACCAGACGGCGCGTTTCTGGCTCAACACCATGCGCGCGCCCCAGCCGGAGGAGAGCCTGAAAGCCTTGGCCGAGCATTCCGCCCTGGCCGACGCCATCGCCGCGCGCGATCCGGCAATGGCGCAGACCCTGATGCGCGATGTGCTGGGCACCTTTCCCGGCACGCCCGCAGCGGGATTGCGGGCGTGAGGTCATAGCGTGACGCAAAGCTCCTTCCGCGCCTGGGTAACGCTGGGCAGCGTCAGTCTGCTGTTCTTTCTGGTGACGGCGCTGACCTTTTCCTCGCTGGGCGTGGTGCTGCCTGCCATGGTGAGCGAGCTGAGCTGGAGCTGGAGCGGCGCGGGAATCGGCTTTTCGCTGCTGGGCGTTTTCACCGGCATCACCAGCACCATTCCGGCGATATTGGTTCACCGCTTCGGTGTCCGCGTCACCTTGCTGTCCGGCGGGGTTGTGATCGCGGCGGCCTTCGCCGCCTTGGCTGCGGCGCAGGGCCTTGCGCTCTATTTCATCGGCTGCTCGCTTTCGGGTCTGGGCTTTACCCTGCTCGCCACGGTGCCCGGCACCTATCTGCTGGGCCGCACCTTCCGCCATCCCGATTTCGCCTTCGGGCTTTATTTCACCATCGGCGGGCTGGGCGGGGTGGCGGGGCCACCGCTGTATTTCCTCACCCATGCGCTCAGCGGCGGCTGGCGCGATTTCTGGATCGTCGCGGCTGTGCTGAGCATGGCAGCCGCAATCGTGAGCGCGCTATTGGTGGACACAAGCACCGACCTGTCGCAGCCCGGCGGCGAGACGCAAGAAATCACCCGCGAAAGCTGGACGGCCAGCGCCGCGCTGCGGACGCCGCAATTTGCCGTGATCGCGGCCGCCTACAGCGTGTTCCTGATCGTGGACATCACCGTCAATGCCTGGTCGGTGACGCATCTGATCAGCCATGGCGTGGCCGCGACTATTGCCGGCAGCATGATCAGCGTGGGGGCCCTGATCAATGCCGGGGCACGGCTGGGGGGCGGGATGGTATCGCGCTTCATCCCGGTCCGGGCGCTGCTGGTGGCTTCGCTGCTGACTTTGATCCTGGGACTGATCGCGCTGTGCGCCGCCCATGGCGGCCCCTTGATGCTGGTCTATGCCGCGGGCATCGGCATCGGCTCCGGGCTGACTTTCTTTGCCTCCACCATCCTGCTGCTGGACTATTTCGGCCGCGCCCCCAACATGGAACTGTTTTCGATCGTCAATCTGATTTCGACGGTGGGCTCGGTGGGTCCGACCTTTGGGGGCTATATTGCCGACCGCACCGGCAGCTTTGTGCCCGCCTTCTTGATGCTGGCGGGTCTGGTCCTGCTGGTGCTGCTGGCGGTGCTATGGATGAAGCCGCCGCACAGGGTTGCGACATGAGCGCCGAATTCGGCGTATTTCTGCCGGTTGCCAGCGGCGGCTGGATCGTGTCGCGCAACACGCCGGTGCTGGATGGCGGCTGGCCCCAGAACCGCGACGCCGCCATCATCGCCGATGAAGAAGGCCTGGATTTCGTCATGTCCATGGGCAAGTGGCGCGGCTTTGGCGGCGACACCGATCATTGGGGCCGCTCGCTGGAATCCGTCACCATGATGGCGGGCATTGCCGCCCTGACAAAACGCGTGAAGATATGGGCGACGCTGCACGCCATCCTGCACAATCCGGTGGTGGCGGCCAAGGCCATCACCACCCTCGACCATATCAGTGGCGGACGGGCGGGCCTCAACATTGTGGCGGGCGCCTATCGCGGCGAATTCGAACAGATGAATGCCTGGGATGAAAAGCTGGACCATGACGCGCGCTATGACCTGACCGAGGAATGGACCACCATCATCAAGCGGCTGTGGCGCGAACCGCGGGTGGATTTTGCCGGCAAGTATTTCACCATCAAGGACTGCGTCAGCGACCCCAAGCCGCTCAGGCCGCCGGACCTGATCTGCGCCGGCATGTCGGCGCGCGGCTTTGCTTTTTCGGTGGGCCACGCCGACATCTGCTTCATCGGCGGCCGCGATGAGGCCGAAACCCGCGCCGCCTCCCTGCGCGCCAAGGAACTGGCCGCCAGCCTCGGCAAGACCATCAAGACCTATGCCATGTGCACCGTCATTCACGGCAGCAGCGATGCGGCAGCGGAAACGACGGCGCGCCATTACCGCGAAGGCCTGGACGAGGGCGCCGTGCTGGGCATGCTGGAAAGCTACGGCGCCAGTTTTGCCGGCAGCGACAATGCCATGGTGGCGCGGGCCCGGGGCGCCTTCATGACCCACACCGTGACTGGCTCGCCCGCCACCTGCGCCGAGCAGATGGAACGCTTCATGCGCGGCTGCGCCATTGACGGCCTGATGCTGACCTTCGCCGATTATCGTGAAGGCTTGCGCGTCACGGGGCAGCAAATCCTGCCCCGGCTGCGGAGCGCCTTCGCATGAGCCTGAAGGACTGGATCGCGCCCGCCCGCACCGCGCTGCTGCTGATCGACATGCAGGTGGATTTCGCTGACCCGGACGGGGGCTTGGGCCGGGACGGCATGGACATGACCGCGCCCCTAGCGGCGGTGAAACAGGCAGAAGCGCTTGCGGCGGCGGCCCGCAAGTCTGGCGTGCCTTGCGTCTTTGTCCGCCTTGTCACCCACGAAGAGGACGAGACGAAATTCCTCAAGGAATGGAAAGCGCGGCGAGGTGCGGACGGGCCGCCGCTTTGCCGCGAGGGCACGCCGGGCGCGGATTTCGTCGGGCCACAGCCGCAGGCGCGCGAACTGGTATTTTCCAAGAAGCGCTACAATGCCTTTGCCGGCACCGGCCTCGATGCCGCCTTGCGCGGGCTGGGCATCGACACGCTGGTGGTGGCCGGGCTCACCACCGAATGCTGCATCGCTTCCTCGGTGCGCGACGCCTTCGAGCGCGACTATCATGTCTTCGTCGTCAGCGACGCCACCGCCTGCTACGAGCCCGAGCTTCACGCGGCCGCTCTAGAGGCCTTGAAATTGAATTGCGTCGGCCTGATCACCGTCGCCGAGGCGCATTCAATCTGGAATTAGCTGTATTTTACAATGGTTTAAAATAATGCCAACAGATCTTCTTGGCATCGCGGCGTAAAATGTTACAAGCCAGTCGCGACCCACTCTCAAGTTTCCGCCATGCCATCCCGCTTTCCCGCCGCCGCCGCCCTCCTGGCCCTGCTCTGGCCGGCGGCTGCGCGCGCCCAGGGCGCTCTGCCGCTGGAAAGCGTCACGGTCACGGGCGACCAGGCACACCTGATTGATCTGCAGCCCAGCGAGACGGCATTCGGCATCGCCAAGCCGCTGCTGGAAACCCCGCGGGCGATCACCATTGTCAGCGACACCACGCTGGACCGCTACGGCGTCACCGGCGTGGACACGCTGAGCGCGATCACGCCTTCGGCCTACACCGCCAGCTATTATGGCGTGGAGGGCGCGGTGAACCTGCGCGGCACGCTGGCGGAAAGCTATTTCCGCGGCTTCAAGCGTGTGGAAGACCGGGGCACCTACCAGACGCCGCTGGGCGACGCCGCCGGCATTGAAATTCTTCGCGGGCCGCCATCGCCGGTATATGGCGCGGGCAAGGTGGGCGGGCTCATCAACTTCATTCCCAAAAGCGAAAGCGGCGACAACGCAGATATCACCGGGCAGGCCACCGCCACCACTGGCAGCTATTCCAGGCGCAATCTCACCGGACAGGCCGGCGCGCCGCTCGACTTGGGATTTGCCCATGGCGGCCTGCATGCCTATGGCGAGCTGGACGACTCCTTCAGCTATTATCATGGCCTGCATCCCAGCCATCAGCTTGCCGAACTCAGCGGAGATTTCGCGGCAGGCCCGTGGAGCCTGTCGGCCGATTACATGTATTACCATTCCAACGGCGATGTGCAGACGCCGGGCTGGAACCGGCTGACTCAGGCGCTGATCAACAATGGCGCCTACATCACCGGCCGCAACACATCGCTGAAAGACGCCGATGGCAATGGCAGGCTGACCCTGAACGAACTGGGCGGCAATCCCTACAACTACAGCCCCGCATTCCAGCCGCTCTATCTGGCTGCACCCTATTGCGGCAGTTGCACCGACGCGGCGCACACGCTGAACAGCGGTTTCGGCACGACCTGGATTTCGCGGCGCACCATCTATATCGCGCCGGGCGTGGATTTCTCCAACACCATCACGAACACCGGTTTCCTGGAACTGGCGCGGACATGGGACAATGGCGACACCGTCCGGCTCCAGGCTTTCGGGGACACGTTGTCCAACGACCGTTTTGTCTCCTACGGTTTCCCCGGCTCCTATCGCACCCAGATCGGCGAGGCACGGGCGCGCTACGATTTCCGCCGCGACGGCTTTGACGGCAGGCTGACCAGCCAGACGGTGGCCGGCGCCTCGTACCGTTATGTCCATGCCATCGGCAAAGAGAGCTTCAACAGCGGCGTCATCGCGCTGGACCGGCGCGATATATCGCAAGGGCCCGCCGCAAACGACGCAATCGATTCTCCTTTCAATACCGATCCGCCCGGCACGGTGGGGCTGGGCTGGGAAAACGACGTCCGCAGCAACACCGCCGATGCCGGCGCTTTCGTCACCAGCGACATTGCCTGGGACCATGGCCTGGACCTGACCCTGGGCGGCCGTTACGACAACTATAATGTGCGCTCGGTGGATCTGGGCTTGCTGCCTTACGAGCCGGGCAGCGGTCAGGGCGGCATGGGCTCGTTCACTTATAGCGCCAGCCTCAGCTACAAGACGGATCTCGGCCTGGTGCCTTACATCACCAACGCCAAGTCATCGGCCATCGAAATCGGCCAGGCATCCCAGGTGATGACCTCGCTGCTGGCGGGCAAGGACTGGCTGTCCAGTTCCTTTCTCAATGAAGCAGGCGTGAAATTCGCCTTCCTCGACAATCACCTGGTGGGCTCGCTGGCCTGGTTCCGGCAGGATCGCACCCAGCTCCAGCAAAGCCTGGGCAGCGTCAATGTGATGGGCACAAGCGGCCAGGGCGGCGAGGCGGAAATCCGCGCCGTGCTGGACCAGAATTTCAGCGTCACGCTGGCGGCCAGCTCACAGCACACCATCGTCAAGGGCCCCGATCACAGCTTTCAATATGTTCCGGCCCGCACCGCCGGCGTGTCGCCGCAGCAGGGTTTTGGGGGCGCCTATGTCGTGTATGACTTTTCCGCCCTGCGGCCGGGCAATTACGAAGACACGCTGGTGCCGCATGCGGTTATCAGCCCCTATGCCACCTATACCGGCAATGCGGGTGACTGGGGTGCCAGCCTGGGCGGCACCTATGTGACGCAAACCGCCCAGACCGTGCCGAACCCGCTGGTCTTTGCGTCTTATGTCACGCTCAACCTGTCCGGCTTCGTCCGCCATGATTTGTGGGAGGCCGATCTGAACGTCGATAATTTCGCCGATACGCGCTACTTCACGCCCGATGCCGACACCTATGCCAATCTCGGCGCCCTGCCCGGCGTCGGCCGCACCTGGCGCATTACCCTGAAGCGGGATTTCTAGGAGCGACCGCCAGCCAAAGCGTGGAGCGGGTTGCCGTTGGCCGCGCGGCCAAAATCAGCGCACCCGGTAGGCGCTGGTGATGGTTCGCATGGTTTCGGCGAGCACATTCTCAAATTCGCCGCCATCGGCCACCGCTCCGGCCAGGTACAGCGTCACCACGCCGTGCACTCCCGCCCACATCACCGAGCCGATCAACTCCGGATCGCCCTTGTAGTAGCCTTCCGTCACCATCAGGCGGACATGGTCGGTCATGGTGGCGCGGGCCCGCCGCTCGGCCGCGAAAAGTTCCGGCAGGGGCGCCAGGCGCGGCTTGGAAATATCGAACATCAGGCGGTAGCAGGCCTGTTCCTGCATCGCGAAACGCACATAGGCCAAGCCGACCGCGTGGCTTTTTTTCCGGCGCCGTGCCGGGCTGGGCCAGCGCTTTTTCCAGCTGATCGGCAAAACGGCCAAAGGCGCGGGCGCGCACGGCGGCGAGAATCTCTTCCTTGTCCTTGAAATAGCGATAAGGCGTCATGGCGCTGACACCCAGCGCTGCCGCCAATTCGCGCATGTTGAGCCCGGCGGGCCCCTTTGCCACGAAAACGCGGGTGGCGACTTCGCACAGTCTTTCGCGAAAATCCGCGACATCATCGTCAGTCAGGATACGCGGCACACCATACTCCTTGCGGCAATCGCGGTGATTTGCGGTATAGAGTCTAGCAGAGATCACGGCACTGTCGCGAAGCCAAGCCATCATGACCTTATGAGAAAATTTAACGCCATCTTATTGTCCTTTGCCTTGGGCGGCTGTGCCGCCACGCCGCAGCTGTCTGCGCCGCCCGCAATTGCCCCCGGCGCCGCGGGAACGCCGTCCCAATGGGTCCAGCTGGGTGCGGACGGCGCCGCCGAATTACGTGCGGTTGTGGAAACGGGCGGCGCCTGTCCCATCTTCGGCTTCGCCGGCGGCCAGATCGCGCTGCATCCGCGCGCGGCCGCCGATGGCAATTTCGCGCTTTTGTGCAGCGCCGGTTTGCCGAAAGAGGCGATGATCCCCGGCCTGCCATCCGTCAAGGATGCTCCGCAGCGCATCCTGGTGCTGGGCGATACCGGCTGCCGCCTCAAGGACGAAACGGTGCAGAGTTGCAACGATCCCAGGGCCTGGCCTTTTGCCAGCGTGGCCGCCGCCGCTGCAATGCTGAAGCCGGATCTGGTGATCGATGTCGGCGATTATCAATATCGCGAGACGCCCTGCCCAGCCGGCAATGAAGGCTGCGCCGGCTCGCCCTATGGCGACAATTGGCCGACATGGAAAGCCGATTTCTTCAGCCCGGCGGCGCCGCTGCTGGCGGCGGCGCCGTGGATTTTCGTGCGCGGCAATCATGAGGAATGCGTGCGCGCCGGTGCGGGTTACCTGCGCCTGATCGGGCCGCTGCCTTATACGCCGGACTGTATCAAGCACCTGGCGCCCTATTCCGTGCCGCTGGGCGATTTTGCGCTGCTGGTGATGGACAATGCCGATGCGTCCGACACGGATGTGGATGCCGCCAAAACACCGGTCTATCAGGCCGAATTGGCCCAGGCCGTGCAACCCGGCCCGGTGCCGCTCTGGCTTGCCATGCACCGGCCGATCTGGGCGGCGATCACGGGTCCATTGGGAATTCCCGTCGGCGGCAATGCCCAGATCATCGCGGCGGCGGAAAAAACCATGATCGCCAAACCCGTCGTGCTGATGCTGGCGGGCCATATCCATACTTTCGAGGCGCTCAATTATTCCCATGGCGGCCAGGACGGCACCCCGCCGCCCCAGATCGTGGCGGGCAATGGCGGCGACAATCTCGACATCACCCCGGCCAATCTCAAGGGCGCGGCGTTCCAGGGTCATTCCGGCGTCATCGTCAAGGATGGCGTCTCGGTCGGCGGCTTCGGCTTTCTGTTGCTGACCCGCATGGCCGCCGGCTGGACGATTGATCTGTATGATTCCGCCGGCGTGGCGGAAGGCCGGTGCCTTTTCAGCCTCGTGGCCGACCGGCTGGATTGCCCCAGGCTACCGCGCCGCTGAACCGACGCCCGAACCATTGGCATCCGCGGCTGCGGCATCGGCCGCACGAGGATTTGCGGTACTGGCATCGCTGTTCAGCGACGTCAGCAACGCGGCGGTTGGAAATCCGTCGGCGGCAAAGCCCTTGGACTTTTGATACAGCTTCAGGGCATTGCGGGTCTTGCGCCCCAAAAGTCCATCCGTATCGCCGGCGTCATAGCCCAGCGAATTGAGGTCGTTCTGGAATTGATTGCGCTCGGCGCGCGACAGGGCCCGTTCATCGCGCGGCCATTTGGCGACAAAGGGCTTGGCCCCCGTCATGCGGTCGGCCAGCATTCCCACCGCCAGGGCGTAACTGGCGGCGTTGTTGTATTTCATGATCACGCGGAAATTGGTGAACAGCATGAAGGCCGGCCCGCGCGCCCCCGCCGGCAGATAGAGAGACGCCGGATCGTCGCCTGCCGGAAGCGCCGCGCCGGCTGCGGTTTCGACTCCCATCGCCGCCCAGTCCGACAACGGTTTCCGATCGTCCAGGTCGGCAATGCTGAAATCGAAATCCTTGGGCAGTTTGACTTCATAGGCCCAGGGCTTGCCGGCCTGCCAGCCTTCTTGGGCAAACAGCGACGCCGTCGAAGCCAGCGCATCGGCGGGCGAGTTCCACAAATCCACCTTGCCATCGCCATCGCCATCGGTGGCGTATTTGAAAAAGGTGGAGGGCATGAACTGGGTCTGGCCGATGGCGCCTGCCCAGGATGACACCATTTCCGACAGCGGATAATTTTCCTGCTGCATCAATTTCAGCGCCGCCAGCAATTCGCGCCGCGCATATTGCTGGCGTGGCCCTTCATAGGCCTGGGTGGCCAGGGTGGCGAACAGATTATAGTCGCCCTTGCTGCCGCCGTAATCGGTCTCCATGCCCCAGATCGCCACCAGGATTTCCTTCGGCACCCCCGAGCGGCTTTCGATTCCTGCCAGCACATCGGCGTAACGCGTCAGCATGAGCTGCGCATTGGCGACCCGCCGCGCCGACACGGTGCCATCGAGATAGCTCCACACCTGCTTGGCGAATTCCGGCTGGTTGTCGATCACCGTCTGGATGGCGGGCACGGGGGTAATGCCGGCGACGGCGCGATTATAAGTGTCGGGTGTGATCCCGGCCGCCATGGCGGTGGTTTCAAAATCGCGGATGAAAGCCTGGAAACCGGTATCGCCGCCCATCGGGGGCAGGGGCGGCAGGGCAGGCGCCGGGGCCACCTCCGCGGGGGCGATGGCGATCTGGACCGAGGGCGGGGCCGCCGGCTTGGCGCAGGCCACGGCCAGCAGCAACAGGCCCAGGGCCGCGGGCCGTGCCAGATTCAGGGGTTTTTGGCGGAATAGCTGCATTTTTGAAGCTCTGCCCGGCCCCCGGCAACGGCCGTTTTCCCGTGTTGACAGGACCGGGTCCGGAACATAGCTTCCGCGCCTCTTTGCGGGTAGCCCCAGTTGCTGCCTTGAAAAAATTAAAGGCAGTGTCATGAAGGTTCGCAATTCCCTCCGGTCGCTCAAGAAGCGTGACAAGGACTGCCGCGTCATCCGCCGCAAAGGCCGGGTCTATGTCATCAACAAGAAGAACCCCCGGTTCAAAGCCCGCCAGGGTTAAGCCATAGTCGGCGCGGTCTCTTCACCGGAACCGCATGCACTTCGCCCCGCCTGATCCAGACATCCTTTCCCGCCGCGATGCCATCATCGCCGCGCTGAAAATCATTGTGCCGGATGGCGTGGTGGAGGCGACCACCGACCTGTCGGCCTATGAAAGCGATGCGCTGGCCTCCTATCGCCAGCGGCCGCTGGTGGCGGTGCTGCCAAGAAGCGGCGATCAGGTCGCGCAAATCATCCGCTATGCCGCTGATGCCGGCGTGCCCATCGTGCCGCGCGGCGCCGGCACCTCCCTGTCGGGCGGCGCCCTGCCGCGCGCCGACGGCATCCTGGTCGGCATGGGGCGGATGAGCCGCATCCTGGAAATTGATTACGACAATCGCTGCGTCACACTGGAGCCCGGCGTCACCAATGCCGCCATCACAAGGGCGGTGGAGGCGGAAGGCTTCTATTACGCGCCGGATCCTTCCAGCCAGATCGCCTGCACCATCGGCGGCAATATCGCCGAAAACAGCGGCGGGCTGCATTGCCTGAAATACGGGTTGACCACCAACAATCTGCTGGGCGTCAAATTCGTGCTGCCGGACGGGCAGATGATTTCCCTGGGCGGCAAGGCGCCGGGCGCGGGCGGCCTGGATCTGCTGGGCCTGATCACCGGCAGCGAAGGCCTGCTCGGCATGGTGGTGGAAGCCACCGTGCGTATCATCAGGAAAGCGCCGGTGACCCGCACCATGCTGGCCAGCTTCGACACGGTCCCCGATGCGGGGGCCTGCGTCGCCGCCATCATCGGCGATGGCATAGTTCCTGCGGCGATGGAGTTCATGGACCGCGCCACCATCGGTGCGGTGGAAGCCTATAATGCGCCGGGCTATCCGGCGGACGCCGAAGCCATTCTGATCATCGACGCCGACGGTGTCGAAGCCGATGTCGCCGACGCCATCGCGCGGATCAAGATCCATGTCCAGGCCTGCAACGGCCAATTGCGCGAAGCCACCGACACTTTGGCCCGCGCCAGGATGTGGGCCGGGCGCAAGGCGGCCTTCTCCGCCATGGGGCGGCTTGCGCCCGACATGATCTGCATGGACGGCACCATTCCGCGCCATGCCCTGCCGCGCGTTCTGGAAAGCATTGCCGCCCTGTCGGCGCGTTACGGCCTTGGCTGCTGCAATGTGTTTCACGCCGGCGACGGCAATCTGCATCCGCTGATCATTTTCGACGCCATGAAGGAGGGCGAACTCGCCACCGCCGAAGCCTTCGGCGCCGATATCCTGCGCCTCTGCGTCGAGGTTGGCGGCGTCCTCACCGGCGAACATGGCGTGGGCATTGAAAAGCGCGACCTTATGCCGACCATGTTCTCCGAAGCCGAACTCGACCAGCAGCACCGCATCAAATGCGCCTTCGACAGCGGCGGCTTGTTCAATCCCGGCAAGGTGTTTCCCACCCTGTCGGCCTGTGTCGAGCAGGGTCATGTGCATGTGCACGGCGCCAAGCTGCCCCATCCCCATCTGCCGCGCTTCTGATGGCCCGCGTCTCTTTCGAAAGCGAGATTGTGGATTTCGTCCGCGCGGCGCGGGCGGACCGGGCGCCGTTCGAAATCGTCGCGGCTGGCACGCGGCGCGGCGCGGGAAAACCGATGTTTGATCAGAAGACGGGGGGCGAATTGCCGGTGCTCGATGTCTTCGGCGTAGCGGGCATCGTCGATTACCAGCCGGAGGAACTGATCATCACGGCGCGGCCCGGCACGCCGCTGGCCGAATTGAAAGCCGTGCTGGCGCAGAAGAACCAGTGCCTGGGTTTTGATCCGGTGGACTGGATTGTGCTCGGCGGCGCGCATGGCACGCTGGGCGGCGCGGTTTCCACCGATGCCAGCGGCTCGGGACGGCTGCGTCATGGCGCGGCGCGCGACTCGCTTTTGGGGTTCCGCGCCGTCAACGGCCTGGGCGAAACCTTCCGCGGCGGCGCCAAGGTGGTCAAGAATGTCACCGGCTTCGATTTGCCCAAGCTGGTGTGCGGCACCTTCGGCACCCTGATGGTGCTGAGCGAAGTGACCTTCCGCGTCTATCCCAAGCCGCTGGCGCGGGCCACGCTGATGCTGCGCGACCTGCCGCCAAAAGCGGGCTTCGCCGTCCTGCGCACCATCTGGAAAAGCGCGCTGGAGCCCAGCGGCCTGGCCTATGTTCCGGGCAGCGCGAATTTTCCGGGGCTTGACGGGATCGGCCAGGGTGCGGCGCTGATCCGTTTCGAAGCCGCCGAAAAGCCGCTGTCGGAAAAACTGGCCGCCGCCCGTTTGCTGGTGGGCGAAGCAGAAGAGATCGAACAGGGCGAGGCCGTCTTCACCCGCATCGGGGAAGGCACCTTGTTCCGCGATTGCGATCTGGAAGTGTGGCGCGTCACCATCCCGCCCGCCGAGGCGGCCAGAATCGCCGCGGCCCTGAATGCGCCGCTCTGGCTGGGGGACTGGGCTGGCGGCTTGCTCTGGATCGGCGCACAGCCCGAAGAGGCGCCCCGCATCCGGGCGCTGGCGCTTGAGGCGGGCGGTCACGCCATGCTGCTGCGGGCGCCGGCCGCGCGCCGGGCGGCGCTGGGTCTTTACGCTCCGCAAGCCCCGGCGCTGGCGGCTTTGAGCAGCGCCGTGCGGGCCGCCTTCGATCCGCTGGGGCTTTTCAATCCCGGGCGGTTGTAGAAGTCCTGCGGCTGTAGAAAAGCGCGGCCAAAACCGCTAAATTGCAGCCATGCGAAAGTTCCTTCTTCTCTTTCTGCTGCTGCCGGGCATCGCGATCGCCGCGCCCAGCGAGGAAGACAAGCTGTTCGCCCAGTTGCAGGGCGCGGACACGCCCGAGACCGCCCACCCCATCGAGGAAAAACTGGACGGACTGTTCAAGGTTTCCGGCAGTCCCAGCGTGGATCTGCTGATGACCCGTGCGGCCACGGCGCTGAACGGCGATGACAGCGGTACGGCGCGCAAATTGATTGATGCGGTGACCCAGGTGGCGCCCAATTTTGCCGAAGGCTGGCGCGCCCGCGGCCATATGCAGGCGGCAGCCGGCGATGATGCCGGCGCCATGGTGTCGCTGCAAAAGGCGGTGACGCTCAATCCGCGCGAGTTCGAGGCACTGGCCGATCTGGCCGACATGCTGGAGCAATATGGCGACAAGCCCGGGTCGCTGAAGCTTTATCGCCAGGCCGTGGCGCTGGACCCGCAGCTTGCCGCCGCCGCACGCCGCGTCAAGGCGCTAAGTAAAGAAGTAGAGGGCCAGGGTATTTGAGGCGCGCATTTCTTGCCGCGCCTTTCCTTGTTGGCGCCTGGTTCGGCCAGGGCCAGCCCGACGACAAGGGCGAAATGTGGCTGGCGCGCAATGCGCCGGACGGCACCTTCCAGGTGCAATTCCGCTCCTGCACCAAGGGTCAGGCGCTGGACCAGGTTGAAACCGGACGCTGGTCCCTCTCGGGCGATACCGAAACGCTCCAGGTTCTCAGCGTCAACGGCGCGCCGCTGGCGCAGAAGGAACTCTACACGATCCTCTCCCATGACGGCGCAAGGCAGGTCTATCGCTACGAGGTGACCGGCTTCGTCTATTCCTCCCGCCGGGTGGACGACAAATTCGAACTGCCGTCCTGTGAAACAATCAGTTGATGTTCATTTTTGGCCGACAACGGCCACCCGCAGCATGTTGGTGGTGCCGGTAACGCCCAGCGGCACGCCGCCGGTGATCACCACATGCTCGCCGGTGACGGCGAAGCCCTCGGCCTGCGCGAAGCCCAGGGCGCGATCCACCATCTCCTCCAGGCTGGAAATTTCCTCGCAGGTCACGCAGTGCAGGCCCCAGACCAGCGCCAGCCGCCGCGCCGTCTCCACGCTGGGCGTCACCGCGATGATGGGAGCGCGGGAACGCTCGCGCGCCGCACGCAATGCCGTGGAACCGGACTTGGTCCAGCAGATGATGGCGCGGGCCTGGATCGTCTGCGTCACTTCATGCACGGCCGCCATGATGGCATCGGCGGTGGTGGCGTCCGGGGCATGGCGCTGGGCGTCAATGATCTCCTGATACATCGGGTCCTGTTCGACCCGGCGGGCGATGCGGTCCATGGTCTGCACCGCTTCAAGGGGATGGGCGCCTGAGGCTGATTCCGCCGACAGCATCACCGCATCGGCGCTGTCATAGATCGCGGTCGCCACATCCGAGACTTCGGCGCGGGTCGGCATTGGCGACACGATCATGGATTCCAGCATCTGGGTCGCCACCACCACGGGCTTGCCCGCCTTGCGCGCCGCCCGCACGATGCGCTTCTGCAGGCCGGGCACCGCCTCCAGCGGCATCTCCACGCCCAGATCGCCGCGCGCCACCATCAGCGCATCGGCCAGCTCCAAAATGCCTTCCAGGCTTTCCAGCGCCTTGGGCTTTTCGATCTTGGCCAGCACCCCGGCCCGCCCGGCGACAATTTTCTTGAGTTCGGCGACATCTTCGGGCCGCTGCACAAAACTGAGCGCGATCCAGTCCACCCCGATCGCCAGCGCCGCGGCCAGGTCACTGCGATCCTTGGGCGTCATCGCCGACACGGGCAACAGCGTGTCGGGCATGTTGACGCCCTTGCGGTTGCTGATTTGCCCCGGCACTTCCACGATGGCCTCGGCGAAGTCATCGCCTTTCCTGAGCAGCCTGAGGCGCACCTTGCCGTCGTCGATCAGCAGCGCATGTTTCATCTTGATGGCCTGGAAGATCTCCGGATGGGGAATCGGAATTTCGTCCGGCTTGTCGCTGCTGTCGCTCAGGACCAGCCGCACTTTCTCCTGGTCCTTCAGCATCCGCGCGCCGCTGAGGATGGTACCAAGACGGATTTTCGGGCCCTGCAAATCCACCAATATTCCCACCGGCCGCCCCGCCGATTGCGACAAGGCGCGCAAGTCTGCGGTCATCCGCGCCAGCATCGCATGATCGGTATGGCTCATATTGATGCGAAAAACGTCCACTCCGGCCTCGAACAAAGCGCGCATCATCTCCGGCGTGTTGGATGCCGGGCCCAGAGTCGCGAGGATCTTGGTTTTCCTGTGCCGCCGCATGCCGCCTCGAATTCAGTTGGAAAGTGTCTGTGTCCAGTCGGGCGCGCCGCCGGTATCGACTTCAAAGAAGCCGCGCTGGTCAAAGCCGCGGGCGCTGCATTTGCCGCGCCCCGGAATGGCGAACTTGGCATTGGGCGCGACGCAAAAATGGGTGCCGCCCTCCCAGGTTCCCGCCGCGCCATCGGTGGCATAGAGATAGTAATAACGCGCATCGAGCGGCCCGGTGAGAAGCCCGGCGCAGGATTTGGGTGCGATGGTCCACCATCCGACGCTGGTCCAGTTGGTGCCGTCAAAGCGGCCGATCGCCACCCGCGCCTTCAGGCTGGCCTTGTTGCAGACATTGAAAGCCGCCTGCGCCGGGGAAATCGCCAGCAGCGGCAGAGCCAGGAAGACAAGTGCGGCCAATACGCGACGCATCGGCTCCGGTTTGGCGCGAAGCCGGGCCGCTGTCAATAAATCGCCTGCCAATCTGCCGCCTTGTGACGGAGATTTTGCCGCCCTATGACAGGCCCATGACCGAGGCAGCTTTCGAGCTCGTCCCTGGCTCGCGCGGCGAAGACGCTGACGCGCGCCGCGCTGCGCCGCTCTCCCGCGAATTGCCTTTCCGAGGCAATTCGCAGGAAAGCCCGCCATTGTTCCTGTGCGACCATGCCAGCAATGCCCTGCCGTCCGGCTATGGCGCGCTGGGGCTGGCGCCGGAACTTTTCCAGACCCATATCGCCTACGACATCGGCGCTGCGCAAATGACACGGGCGCTGGCGGCTTCATTCGGCGCCCCGGCGGTGCTGGGCGCTTTCACCCGGCTGCTGATCGATCTCAATCGCGGGCCCGACGATCCCACACTCGTCATGAAGTTGTCGGACGGCAGCATCATACCGGGAAACCGCGATGTCGATGCGGCGGAACTGGCGCGGCGCATCGCCCTTTTCCATGCGCCCTACCACCAGGCGATCGCGCAGCAGATTGCGCGCCTGGGGTCGCCGCCGCTGATCTCGCTGCACAGTTTCACGCCGATGTGGAAAGGCGCCCCCCGGCCCTGGCAAGTCGGCGTGCTGTGGGACCAGGACCGGCGGCTGGCCGGCCCGTTGATGGCGCGGCTGGTGCAAGCGGGTTTTGTGGTCGGCGACAACGAACCTTATTCCGGCGCGCTGGAGGGCGACACGCTCAATCGCCATGGCACCAGGAACGGCCTGCCGCATGTGCTGATAGAAATCCGCCAGGACCTGATCGGCGATGCCGGGGCCGCAAACGCCTTTGCCGCAAGCCTGCTGCCGATCATAAAGTCGGCGCTTGCCGATATGCGCCGGGCAGACTAGTTTCCGCGGCCCAATAATTCCCAAGGTCCGTCATGGCAAAATCCGGCTTCGCAAAAGAACATCTGCGCTCCTTCGTGGACCGCATCGAAAGGCTGGAGGAGGAACGCGGCGCGCTGTCCGCCGACATCCGCGAAGTCTATTCCGAGGCCAAGGGCACCGGCTTCGATACGCGAATCCTGCGCCAGGTGGTACGGATGCGAAAGTTGGACAAGGCCGACTTCCAGGAACAGGAAGCGATACTGGATTTGTATCTGAACGCCTTGGGTATGCGCTAGCCGGCTTTCCTGAGCGCTTCTTCGATCGCGGTCTCGGCCTCGATGGTGCTCTCGCTGACGGCTTCGCCCACCGACCCTTCCAGGCCGAATTCCTTGAGCTTGCGATACAGGGTCGAACGCCCGATGCTAAGGCGCCGCGCCACTTCGGACATGTGTCCGTCATACCGCGAAATCGCCATGCGGATGATTTCCGATTCCAGTTCCTCGAACTTGCGGATATGGCCGGCGCCATCGGTGACCGATAGCGCATAGGGCGAACCCGCCGGCAACGCCGGCGCGGCGTGGCCGTTGATGACTGCGGCTGCCGGCGCCACAAAAGCGTTGCGGTGGCTGGCTTCCACCCCCATGGCGGCGGCGATCTGCGGAAAGTCGCAGACATCCAGATGCGCGGCGTCGCACAGGACAACGGCGCGGAAAATGGTGTTTTCCAGCTGGCGTACATTGCCCGGCCAGCTGAAACGGGCCAGCAATTGGGTGGCTTCGGCGGTAAGGCCGGCGACCAGCTTGTGTTCCTCGGCGGCGAAACGGGCAATGAAATGCTGCGCCAGGGGCGCGATGTCGGCGGGCCGGTCGCGCAAGGACGGCACCATGATGGGAAACACGTTCAAGCGGTAATAAAGGTCTTCGCGGAAGCCGCCATCCTTGGCCATCTGGCCCAGGTCGCGATTGGTGGCCGAGATGATCCGCACATCCACCTTCACGGGACGCTTGGAGCCGACCGGGTCCACTTCGCCTTCCTGCAAGGCGCGCAGCAGCTTGACCTGCATGTCCAGGCGCAGTTCGCCGATCTCGTCCAGGAACAGGGTGCCGCCATCGGCCTCCTGGAACTTGCCCAGATGCTTGTCGCTGGCGCCGGTGAAGGAGCCTTTCTCATGGCCGAACAGGATGGATTCGATCAAATTTTCCGGGATGGCGCCGCAATTGACGGTGACGAAGGGCTTGCCGGCGCGGGCCGAAGTGCCCTGGATGGCGCGGGCGATCAGCTCCTTGCCGGCGCCCGATTCACCTTCGATCAGGATCGGAATGTCGGATTGCGCGGCGCGTGTGCCCAGGCGGAACACCTGCTTCATTTCCGGCGAGGATGCGATCAAGTCGTCGAAGGTGAGCTTGTTGTCGCTCCTCTTCTTCAGTTGCTTCACTTCGCCGGACAGGGTGCCGATCTTGAGCTGGTTGCGGATCGAGACCGCAATGCGCTCCGGGCTGGCGGGCTTGACCAGGAAATCATTGGCGCCGGCGCGCATGGCCTCGACGGCGGAATCGATGCCGCCCTTGGCGGTCAGCACGATGATCGGCAACTCGGCATTGGTGGGGCGAAGCTTCGCCAGGACTTCAAGGCCGCCCATGTCGGGCATCACCAGGTCCAGCAGCACCAGGGCGATCTGTTCGCCGCGCGGACCGTTGATGAGATCCAGCGCGGGTTGGCCGCCGGGCGCGGTGACCACCGACATGCCGCTGCGGCTGATGGCGGCTTCCAGCAGGCGGCGCTGTACCGGATCGTCGTCCACGACAAGGATGGTCTGCGCCATGACAAGTGTCCCATTTTGAATGACCTGCATTCTGCGCATGGCAGGTAAAGGACGCGTTTAAACCTGTCCTTGAGCGGGACAATGCGGGTTATGCTTAAGAAAAACTGAATCGGCGGGAACACCTTGTACGCCAAGGAAAAAGACTATTGGCGGGACTTTGCGGAAGATGCGCGCCGACAGGGCTCGCCGCTTTATGCGCTGCTCGCCGCCGCGATTGATGGGGATGAAAGCCTCAAGCGCCTGACCGCGGGCCGCAAGCCCGGCCAGCCGCCCGCCAACCTGCTTCTGGCCGCGGTGCACTTCCTGCTGCTGAAAGGGGCGCGGCATGATCTGCGGGCAGCCTATCCGACATTGGGCGGCGATCCTTCCGGCAGGAATGTCTTCGCCCTGTTCCGGGATTTTGTCGCCGTGCACCGCGATGCCGTGCGGCATCTGATCGAAAGCCGCGTCACCAACACCAACGAGGTCGGCCGCTCCGCGATTCTTCGCGCCGGCTTTGGCGCGTTGGCTGAGGAAGAAAGTGCGCTGCTGCACCTGATCGAGATCGGTCCCAGCGCCGGGCTCAACCTGATCTGGGACCGTTATGGCGTCCGCTACCGCCGGGGCGGCGCGGTGGCGGTGTCCGTGCTGCCGGACGCACCCCTGGTGCTGGACTGCGATTTGAAGACCGAGGCGACGCCACCGGTGACGCGGATACCGCGCATCGGCCGGCGGCTGGGACTGGAACTCAATCCGGTCGATCTCTCGAGCGGCGATGATCGCGACTGGCTGCGCGCCCTGGTCTGGCCCGACCAGCCCCAGCGCCTGGCGCGGTTGGACGCCGCCATCGCCCTGGCCCGGCAGACGCATGCGGAAATACGCGGCGGTGATGCCCTGGCGCTGCTGCCGGCCGCCCTGGCCGAAATCCCGCCCGGTGACGCGGTCTGCGTCTACCACACCATCACCACCTATCAGTTCAGCACCGCCATGAAGGAGGGGCTGGAGGCCATGCTGGTCATTGCCGGCCTGCGCCGTCCCGTCTGGCATCTGTCCTTCGAGTTCGACCGCGAAAGCGAATTCGCAGTCACTTTGACGCATCATCATGACGGCGCGCGCCGGGTCCGCTATCTGGGCCCGGCCCAGCCCCATGGCGGCTGGATTGCCTGGGAAAAAAGCTGATTTATTCCCACCGGATTATCGTCATGGGCCGCTTGCCCGTCCCGGATGCTTTGCTATAGTCCGCCCGGTTCTTCGAAGGTTTCTTCCAGCAATGTCACACGACGATTCGCACTTCACGCCCGGCTCGATGGACATCTCGGCGCACAAGCGCGGCTATGCCGCTTTTCTCACCGGCGCCAAATGGACCGTGATCTTTGTCCTGGGAATCGTCGTCTTCCTCGCCATTTTCCGGACCCATAACTGACCACCATCATAAGAAGGCGCGTCATTGAAACTTGCCGTCCCCAGGGAAACGACCAACGGTGAAACGCGGGTAGCTGCGACGCCGGAATCCGTCAAGAAACTCAAAACTCTGGGTCTCGACATTGTGATCGAGACCGGCGCCGGTCAGGCCGCGCGCATTGCCGATGCCGATTAT
>CAIOFO010000138.1 GCA_903857685.1 uncultured Alphaproteobacteria bacterium | reverse complement strand
GATCGCCACGATCCAGACCTCGCTCACCAACGTCAACTCCGCCCTGGCGCAGTTGTCGGCCGGCGCCGCGAAGTTCTCGATCCAGGGGAGCTTCGCCCAGAAACTGTCCGATACGCTGACGACCGGCATCGGCCATCTGGTGGACGCCAACATGGCGCAGGAAAGCGCGATGTTGCAGTCGCTGCAGGTCAAGCAGCAGCTCGGCATCCAGGCTCTGTCGATCGCCAATCAGTCGCCGCAGTCGATCTTGTCTCTGTTCCATTAAGACGGAAGGAGTTTCTCTCCACCCCATCCGGCGGTGGAACGGATATTCTGGTGGGTGTGTGCGAAAGGTGGGTGGCAAAAGTCGCCCGCCTTTCGTGCATTAAGGCCGGGCAACGGTGAATGTCCGCTTTGCGCCGGAAGCGGACATCGCTGCCAGCGAAAATGAAAAAGGCCGGCCAGGTTTTGCCCGAAGGCGTTACCTGGCCGGCCTCTTTCTTTATCCCGAGGGGATGAGCCCCGTCTGTTTTGTCCGTTCGCGGCTGCCTATGGCGCGGGCGCGGCCGGGCGCGGCGGCGGCGGCGGGGCGTTGGGGTCCACCGAACCCATGCCGACCACTTCGCCGTCCGCCAGGATGTGACCCTTCATCTGGCCGGTCAGCCCGTCATAATCGAGCGCGGGATCGGCGTTGAGGGTGGTGTCCAGCGCGAAGACCTGCAGGTGATAGGGATGCTTGGGACCGGCGGGCGTGCGCGGTCCCATGAAGGGCTGGGCGGCGCCGCGCGCGTTGGGGCCATAGCTGGAGCCGGGCGGGTTGCCGGTGGGGGCCATGGCGGCGTCCAGCTTGGTGACGCTGACCGGGATATTATAGAGCGTCCAGTGCAGGATCGGCGCGCCGCGCATGACGCCGCCCGTGTCCTGCATGATCACGGCATAGGATTTGGTGCCGGCGGGTCCCTTGCTCCAGGCCAGGCCGGGGAAGATGTTGCCGCGATACTGGGTGTTCTCATAGGGAATGTCGCCGCCATCGGTCCAGGCCGGGGTGGTGACGGTGAGCTTGGCGCTGCTCTTGGCGGGGAATTCCACCAGCGCGTTGGGGCGCGGCGGCGCGGTGGCGGCCGGCGCGGCCGGGGCCTGGGCGAAGGCGGGCATGGCGGCGAGGGCGAGAAGCGCTGCCGCGCTGGCGGCAAGAATGGGTTTCATGGGGGGTCCTTCCGGTGTTGCGGCCGCCGATATATCACCGCTTCGGCAAAACTGGAATGCGGCCCCGGGGCGGCAGATGAACACGGGATAAACAGGGCGGTTCACCCCCCGTTCAACCGCCCGGCGCCATGTTTGTCCTCACGAACGCAGATTCCCGCGTTCAACGGAAAGGACAATGCCATGAAACGTCTCATCGGTGCCGCGCTGATACTCTCCCTGCTGGGCGGCAGCGCCGCCATCGCCGCCCCCTATAACGGCAATGGCCGCGGCTATGACTCCCAGCGCCATGACAATAGCGGCGCGCTATTCGCCGGGGTTGGCCTGCTGGCGCTGGCGGCGATCTTGGCCAATCGCGGCGATGACGGATATGGCTATCGCAGCCATTACCGCGGCCATGACGACCGTGACCGCGACGATCGCGGCGGTTACGACAATCACGGCTTTGACGGCCGCCGCTAGGCCGGCCCGAAAGGCGAACGGCCCCGGTGATTGCACCGGAGCCGTTCGCCGGGCCGCCTGCTTGCCCGATTTATGGGCGGCAAAAAAGCGGCTTACAAATTGCCAATCTTGCCGATTGGCGGGTGACTTTGCCTGCCGTGAATCGCATCCTGACGCCTGCATTAAATTCCGGAGCGATGCCATGCGAAGCTTGTTGCTTTTGAGCGCGATCACCATCGCCCTTGGCGCCGTGGCGGTGCAGGCCGCGCCCTATGGCGTCGTCAAGACGGTCAAGGCCGGCGGCGAGGGCGGTTTCGATTACGTCTATGCCGACAGCGCCGGGCGCCGGCTGTATGTCCCGCGCAGCGCCCCGGCGGGCGCCTCCGATATCACGCCGCGCATTGCCGTGTTCAATCTCGACACGCTTGCGCCGGTGGGGGAAATCCCCGGCTTCAGCGCCCATGGCGCGGCGGTGGACCCCAAGTCGGGCCACGGCTTTGCCACCAGCAAGCCGGTGGTGATGTGGGACGCCAAGACCCTGGCGGTGATCAAGAGCATTGATGTCGAGGGCAATCCCGACGGCATCCTGTTCGATCCCTTCAATCAGCATGTCTATATTCTCAGCCACGCCGCACCCAACATGACGGTGATCAATACCAAGGACGGCTCGATCGCCGGCACCATCGACCTGGGCGCCCAGCCGGAACAGGCCGCCACCGACGGCAAGGGCCATATCTATGTGGACCTGGCCGACAAGGGCCAGGTCGGGGTGGTGGACGCCAAGACCATGATGGTGACGGCGCGCTATGACCTGAACGCGATGAATCCCGCCGGCCTGGCGCTGGACGTCAAACACCACATCCTGTTCGCCGCCTGCCGCAATCCGGCGGTGATGGTGGTCTTGAATGCCGACAGCGGCAAAATCCTGGCCACCCTGCCGCTGGGCGCGGGTTCGGATGGCGCCACCTTCAATCCCAGGACGATGGAAGCCTTTTCCTCCCAGGGCGACGGCACCTTGACGGTGGTGAAGGAGAAAAGCCCCACCAGCTTTGCGGTGGAGCAGACGGTGGCAACGCCGGTCGCCGCCAAGACCCTGACCCTGGACGCCAAGACCGGCCGCATCATCCTGATCACGGCCGATTTCGCGCCGGCGCCGCCGCTGCCGGCGGATGCACCGCCGCAACAACCGGGCCGGGTGCGGCGCGGGCCGATGCTGGCGGATTCCTTTTCACTGATTGCCGTGGGCAAATAGGAGGCGAAGCATGTCTCGATATTGGCTTCTGGCGCTGGCGCCGTTTTTCGCCACCGCCGCGCTGGCACAAACAACGCCGTCCTATCATGTCGCCAAAACGGTGGCGCTGGGCGCCCCCGACAGCTGGGATTACATCGTGATCGACAGCCCCAGCCACCGTGTCTATGTCGCGCATGGCGACCGGCTGACGGTGGTGGACGGCCAGAGCGGCGCGATCCTGGGACAGGTGATGGGCATGCCGGGCGGCAGCCATGGCATCGGCATCTCGGCGGCCACCGGCAAGGGCTATACCGATGACGGCCAGGCGGCCGAGGCGGTCGCCTTCGATCTCAAGACCTTTCAGACCGGCAAGCGCATCAAGGCCGAGGATGACGCCGACGGCATCGCCTTCGATCCGCCCAGCGGCCACATCTTCGTGGTGGACGGCGATTCCAAGAAGCTGACGGTGATCGATCCCAAGACCGACAGCGCCATCGCCACCATCGATGCGGGCGGCGGGCTGGAATATGCGGTGTCGGGCGAGAACGGCAAGCTCTATGTCAACGGCGCGGAGAAAAAGGAAATCGTGCGCGTCAACACCGCGACCAACGCGGTGGATGCGCATTGGCCGATTCCCGGCTGCACCAGCCCGCACGGGCTGGCGATCGATACCGCCGGCCACCGGCTGTTCGTTTCCTGCCTCAACGCGGTGCTGACGGTCGTCAATACCGACAGCGGCGCGGTGGTGGCGACGCTTCCCATCGGCCAGGGCACCGACGGCGCCGCCTTCGATCCCAAGCGCAAGCTGGTATTCAGCTCCAACAATGACGGTACGCTTTCCGTGATCCAGGAAAAAACGCCCGATACCTTCGTCTCGCTGGGCAGCATCAAGACGGCTGTCACCGGCAAGAATATGGGCATCGATCCGGCCACCGGCCGCATTTACGTGACGGTGGCGGATATCGATCCCGCGGCCGTGGTGGCGCCGGGACCGGGCGGCCGTCCGGGCCGGCCCAAGCCCTTGCCGGGGACATTAAAGCTGCTGTTCCTGGATCCGGGACCGTAAGACGAGACGGCGTCCCGTTCAGCCGGGTGAATGCGCCGTGACGATCCAGGTGGCGGCTTTCAGCAACACGCCCTGCGGCGTGTCACGCGCCGCCAGCGCGGCGCGCACCGGAGCGATGACGCTGTCCTTCAGTTCGAGATTTTCGCGCACCAGGCGTCCCAGCACGCCGACGCGCATGGCCAGGGCCATGCTGATTTCCAGGTCGCCGGCCCCGACATTTTCATCATAAGGCGTGATCTGGATATCGCTGTAACCGGCGGCGGCGAGAAGGCCGCGCGTGCGCTGCGCATCGGCCAGGCCGAAGGGACCGGGGGCATCGGGCACCGGCGGCGGCTGCTGCGGCAGCAAATGCTTGACCGTGTTGAAGGGCAGGGTGAGGAGTTCGACTTCCTTGGGATCGCGCCAGCAGACAAAGGCCAGCCGTCCGCCCGGTTTCAGGGCGGTGCGGATATTGGCGAAGGCGGCGGCGGGATCGGCGAAGAACATCACGCCGAAACGCGAAAACACGCCGTCGAATTTTTTCGGCGGAAAGGCGAATGTCTGCGCATCGCCCAGGACGAATTCGATCCGGCTGTTGGCGCCGGCCCGCTTCCTGGCGATGGCAAGACAGGCCGGCGAGAGATCGAAGCCCAGCACCGTGCCTTTTGCGCCGACCGCTTCGGCCAGTTCCAGCGCGGTCTGGCCGGTGCCGCAGCCGATATCGAGGATGGCTTCGCCCGCCTTCGGCGCCAGCGCCGCCTGGGCCCGGCGGCCCAGGGGACCGAGCTCGCGGTCCAGCGGTTCCTGCATTTCGGCAAAGGCGCGGTCGGAATTCTCGTCCCAGATGGGTTTGTCGCTCATGACGGCACCCTAGCAGATTGCCGTCCCGATGCCGCCCGGCACTTTGGGCGGATTTGCTGAGGATTCGTAGCCTTTGTTCCAATCCCTATGTACGGGATGGGGTTCGAATTCGTACAAATGTACGCTTTTGTGTGCTACTATACTGCCGTCGCCAGCCGTGAATTGAGCGTTGGCGCTTGAGAGACCTCCGGAACAGGGCCTGAGGCCTGTCCGCGCTCCCGCTCGCACCCGGGAGACGCCACATGCTCACCACGATTTCAAATGCCCCGACCGCCGCGCTGGACCGCGCCACCACCCGCAACCGGCTGCTGGCGCTGCTGTGCGATGCGGATTTCGCCCTGCTGCAGCCCAGGCTGATCCCCTGCGCGCTGCCGCTGCGCAAGCAGCTTTCGTCGCGCGGCCAGGTGACGGCAAATGTGGTCTTCGTCGAAGAGGGCATCGCCTCGATGGTCGCCACCACCGGAAGCCAGTGCAATATCGAGGTCGGCCTGAT
This sequence comes from uncultured Alphaproteobacteria bacterium, assembly GCA_903857685.1. Taxonomy (GTDB): domain Bacteria; phylum Pseudomonadota; class Alphaproteobacteria; order Micropepsales; family Micropepsaceae; genus Rhizomicrobium. The sequence goes on along the minus strand of CAIOFO010000138.1, from coordinate 6,779 downwards.
CGGGCAGGAAGGCGTCACCGGCATCGCGCTGATCATGGGCGCCGTCCAGTCGCCCTATGACACGTTCATCCAGTCGCCCGGACATGGCTGGAGCCTGGAGAAGCAGGATCTTGAGCGCGCCATGGAGACCAGCGCCACATTCCGGCGCCAGATGATCCTTTATTGCCATACCTTGATGGTGCAGATGGCGCACACGGCGCTGGCCAATGGCCGCTACACCATCGAGCAGCGCCTGGCGCGCTGGCTGCTGATGACGCGCGACCGCTCGCTGGAGGGTCCCGCCGCGCTGACCCATGAATTCCTTGCTACCATGCTGGGCGTGCGCCGGCCGGGCGTCACCGCCGCGCTGAACGGGCTGCAAAAACGCGGGCTTATCAACACCAGGCGCGGCGCCATCACCATCCTGGATCGCACCGGGCTGGAAGACCAGACCAATGGCAGCTACGGCACGCCGGAAGCCGAGTATGACAGGCTGTTTTCGCACGCGCCCGCGCGCTCCGGCGGCATTGGCGCCGTCCGTCCGCTTGCCGCGGCGGTCCATGGCGGGCTGCGCCGCTAGCGGTTTTCCGGCGGCGGGGAAAGAAAGCGCGCGATCAGGGTCTGCAGCATGTCGAGGCTGCCGGTGATGTCGGCATCGGGATTGCGGATGGACAAGGTGCGCATCCCGTCCATCACGCTCAGCAGCATGCCCGCCGCGACATCGGCATCCAGGCCGGGATCGATCTGGCCGCGCAACTGGCCGCTCTGAACGAAATCCACCAGCAGGCCGTGCAGCACGGCGGAATTCTTGCTCACGATCTTGGCGATGGCGGGATTGCGCCCGGCCTCGGCCAGCATCTCCAGCACCATGCGGCTGCGGGCGCGCTGCTGCGGATCCTTCCTGGTGCCCTTGTGGCGGCCGATCTCGGCGATCAGCGCGCCGATGGCGTCCTCGCCCTGCATCATCGCGGCGAAGCGGGCGGCGATCTCGTCCAGCCCGGCGGCGGTGAGGTCGGTGAGGATCGCCTCCTTGCTGGGAAAATAGTGATAGAGGTGCCCCGGGCTGATGCCGGCTTCGGCGCAGATATCGGCGGTGCTGGCGCCGCGAAAACCGTCCCGGGCGATGCAGCGGGCGGCGGCGGCCAGGATTTCCTGGCGCTTCACGTCATGCTTGACCGGATCGAGGGTGCGCATGGCAAAAGGCTAAACTAGATCATTCGCTCTATCAATGCTTGACGTCATTGTGCAGTTGCAATATAACTAGAGCGAATTGTCTAACTTTGGTGGAGCACCATGGTGGTGGCGCAGGATCATTTCGAACGTCTTGCCGCCAAGGGGACGCGCGGCAAGCGCTCCGCCATGCTCATGTATGGCCTACCCGCCGCGCTGGTCATCCTGGTGCTGCTGGGCCTGGGACTGTTCGCTTTCCTGCACCGTGCGCCGGCCATCGCCGCCAAACCCGCGCCCAGCCTGACCGTCACCGCCGCGCTGCCGTCCAGACAGATGTGGACCGATACGCTGGACACCTCGGGCGCCATCGCGCCCTGGCAGGAAGCCAGCATCGGCTCCCAGATCGGCGGCTATCAGCTGACCGATGTGCGGGTCAATGTCGGCGATGAAGTGAGCAGGGGCCAGGTCCTGGCGCGTTTCGATCCCGACATGCTGAAGGCCGACGCAGCCCAGCTCCAGGCCAATTACGACCAGGCCGCCGCCAATGAAAAGCGCGCTTTGGCGCTGGCCAAGGTGGATGCCATCGCGGCGCAGAATGTTCTCTTGGCCATCACCAACGCCAAGGTGGCGCTGGCCCAGCTCCAGTCCAAGCAATTGCAGCTGCGCTATACCGATGTGGTGGCGCCCGATGCCGGGGTGATCTCGGCGCGCAGCGCCACGCTGGGCGCGGTGGTGCCGGTGGGGCAGGAACTGTTCCGCCTGATCCGCCAGAACCGGCTGGAATGGCGCGGCGAGCTGACCGCAGCCCAGATCGTCAAGATCGCGGTGGGCCAGACCATCAATCTCACACTGCCGGACGGCAGCAGCGCCACCGCCAAGGTGCGCCAGCTGTCGCCGTCGCTGGACGGCCAGTCGCGGCTGGGCACCGTCTATGCCGACATTGCGCCCGGCAGCCATGCCCGCGCCGGCATGTATGCCAATGGCAAGGTTTCGCTGAGCCAGAGCCCGGCCTTGAGCGTGCCGGCCGAAGCGGTGGTGATCCGCGACGGGCGCAATTACGTCCTGACCCCGGCCGACAGCAGCGACACGCCGCGCGTCAGCCAGCGCGAAGTGGTCACCGGCCGGCGCAACGGCAACGACATCGAGATCGTGTCGGGCCTGGACGCCAATACCAAGGTGATCGTCAAGGGCGCGGGCTTCCTCAACGACAATGACATGGTCCGCCTCGCCGCCCCGTCTTCGGGCGGCGACCCTTCAGGTAAATAATCGCCGATGAACGGTCTGTTCCAATGAACCTGGCCACCTGGTCCATCCGCAATCCGATTCCCTGCCTGCTGCTGTTCATCCTGCTGGCGATTGCCGGCGCCTGGGGCTTTCACACCCTGCCGGTGCAGAATTTTCCCGACCTCGACCTGCCCACCGTCAATGTCACCCTGAGCCAGCCCGGCGCCGCCCCGGCGCAGCTGGAAACCGAAGTGGCGCGGCGGGTGGAAGATTCGCTGGCGACACTGGGCGGGCTGCATCATATCCGCACCTCCATCACCGACGGCGTGGTCGCCATCTCGGTGGAATTCGTGCTGGAGAAGAAGCTTTCCGACGCGCTGATCGAGACCAAGAATGCGGTGGACCAGGTGCGATCCGACCTGCCGCAGGACATGCTGCAGCCGACCGTCAGCGCCGTGACGGTGGGCGGCCAGTCGGTGCTGGATTACGCCGTGGCCCAGCCGAGCATGAATGAAGAGGCATTGTCCTGGTTCGTGGACAACACCATCGCCAAGACCGTGCTGGGGGTGGAAGGCGTCGGCCGCCTGACCCGTGTCGGCGGCGTGCAGCGCGAAGTGCGGGTCGAGGTGGATCCGGTCAAGCTGGCGGCGCTGGGCATTACCGCGTCCGATGTCTCGAAGGCGCTGCAGAGCGGCGAGCAGGAATCCTCGGGCGGGCGCGGCCAGCTGGGCGCGGGCGAACAATCCATCCGCACCATCGCCACGGTGAGCCAGGCCTCCGACCTGGCGGCGCTGCCCATCGCGCTGGCCAGCGGCCGCAACATCCGGCTCGACCAGGTCGCCACCGTCACCGACGGCATCGCCGAACGGTCGCAGGCGGCGTTTCTGGACGGCAAGCCGGTGGTGGGCTTTCGCGTCTATCGCGCCAAGGGCTTTGACGAAACCAAGATCGCCGCCGGGGTGAAGGACGCGCTGGCGCAGTTGCAGGCCGCCAATCCGGGACTGCAGCTGACGCAAGTGTCCGGCTCGGTCGGCTATACCCAGGAGCAGTATAACGGCTCCATCGACATGCTTTATGAAGGCGCGCTGCTGGCGATCGTGGTGGTGTGGGCCTTCCTGCGCGACTGGCGCGCCACATTGATCGCGGCCGCCGCCCTGCCGCTCTCCATCCTGCCCGCCTTCGCCGCCATGGAATGGCTGGGCTATTCGCTCAACACCCTGACGCTGCTGGCGCTGGCGGTGATCGTGGGCATATTGGTGGACGATGCCATTGTCGAGATCGAGAATATTTCGCGCCATGCCCAGATGGGCAAGCCGATCAAGCAGGCCGCCGCCGACGCGGTGACCGAGATCGCGCTGGCGGTGGTCGCCACCACCATGAGCCTGGTGGTGGTGTTCGCGCCCACCGCGCTGATGGGCGGCATTCCCGGCCTCATATTCCAGCAATTCGGCTGGACGGCGGTGATCGCGGTCTTGACCTCGCTGCTGGTGGCGCGGCTGCTGACGCCGATGATGGCGGCCTATTTCCTCAAATCGCATCCCCAGACGCATCCCGAAGACGGGTTGGTGATGCGCCGCTATCTGCAGGCGATCCGCTGGTGCCTGAAGCACCGCCGGGCCACCGCCATCGCGGCGATCGCCATCTTCATCGTCTCGGCGGCGATGCTGCCATTCATTCCCTCGGGACTGATCCCGGCCTCGGACAGCGGCTTCACCAACGTCAATGTCGAATTGCCGCCGGGCTCCTCGCTGGCGGCGACCGAGGATGCGGCGGGCCGCGCCGCGGGTGCGATCCATGATGTCGCCGGCATCGCCCATATCTTCACTACGGTCGGCAATGCCCAGCAGGCGGGCTTCGGGCCGCCGTCGGCGGGCGAGGTGCGCAAGGCGACGCTTGTCGTCCAGCTCTCGCCGCGCGGCGAACGCCCGCTGCAGAACGTGATTGAAAAGGACATCCGCGCCCGGCTGCTGCCGGTGCCCGGGGCGCGCTTCACCGTGGGCTCGGGCGGGCTGGGCGAAAAGCTGAACCTGATCCTATCGGGCGATGACGCCGTGGCGCTGAAGGCGACCGCGCTGGCCATGGTGCGCCAGCTGGGCGGCGTCGGCAGCCTTTCCAACGCCAGCAGCACCGCCAGCCTGGAGCGGCCCGAGATCATCGTGCGCCCGGACCTGGAGCGGGCGGCGGAACGCGGCGTCTCGGCGGCGGCCATCGGCAGCGTGGTGCGCATCGCCACCAGCGGCGATTTCGACGCCAATGTGGCGCGGCTGAACCTGGACAACCGGCAGGTCTATATCAGAGTGCGGGTGGCCGACAGCGCGCGGCAGGATGTGGACACGCTGGCCAATATGCGGGTGATGGGCCGCGCCGGGCTGGTGCCGCTGTCGAGCGTGGCGAACCTGTCGCTGGAAAGCGGGCCGTCGGAAATAGACCGCTATGACCGCCATCGCTATGTCACCGTCACCGCGGATCTGGGCGGCATGCCGCTGGGCACGGCGCTGGCGGCGGCGGGCAACCTGCCGGCGGCGCTGGCGATGCCCTCCAGCGTCAAGCTGATCCAGAGCGGCGACGCGGAAACCGCCAAGGAACTGATGGGCGGCTTCGGCATGGCCATCATTGTCGGCGTGCTGTCGGTGTTCTGCGTGCTGGTGCTGCTGTTCCGCGATTTCCTGCAGCCGGTGACCATTCTCTCGGCCATTCCGCTGTCGCTGGGCGGCGCCTTCCTGGCGCTGCTGGCGGTGCATAGCGAGCTCGACATCCCCTCGATGATCGGGTTCATCATGCTGATGGGCATCGTCACCAAGAATTCCATCCTCTTGGTGGAATACGCCATTGTCGGCATCCGCGACCGGGGATTGTCACGCCATGAGGCGCTGATCGATGCCTGCCACAAGCGGGCGCGGCCCATTGTGATGACCACGGTGGCGATGATCGCCGGCATGTCGCCCATCGCGCTGGGGCTGGGCGCCGATTCCAGTTTCCGCCAGCCCATGGCGATTGCCGTGATCGGCGGGCTGATGACCTCGACCATGCTCAGCCTTTTGATCGTGCCGGTGGTCTATACCTATATCGACGATTTGGAGCATTGGCTGCGCCGCCTTTTCCGCCGCGGCGCGCCGCTGCAGGCCGCGCCGGCCGAGTAGATTCCGACGCAAAATCAATCTGTGCATTACGGAACAGTCATTAAGGCTGGGCGTTGTCAGGCCATGACAAAGTTCCACCTGCTGAATTCCTCCGCCTTGGCTCTCGCCTGCGCGCTGCTTGTTGCCGGCTGCGACAAACAGGACGCCTCGGCGCCCGCGCCGCAATCCGCCGATGCCCTGCCGCTCACGACCGGGCCGCAGACCGCGGTGACAGAGGCGCCCGCCGCCGAGGCGCTGCCGCCCGCCCCCCGGCCTAGGATCATCGCGGTGTCGAACCCGGAGAGTGATTATGAGTATGTGGACCGCGCCTATGCGATGAGCGATGCCATTGGCGACGCGCCGCCCGATTATGGCTTCGATTACCAGGATTCCCATCCTTGGGTCTGGCGCAGCGCCAACCGCTCGCTGCGGCTGGTTGAGCCGGTGCCGGGCGGCTATCGCGATTATTATTACCAGGCGGGGGCCAGCGCGCCTTACCTGGTGCGCGATCCGCAATATGCCTATGGCTTTTCCAATGGCGAGCTTGTTGCCGTCTATGACAATAACGGCAATGTGCTTTCATCCCGCGCGCTGGACCAGCGCGCCGACGATGCCGGGCGCTATCTGGCGCGCGCCGAGGCGCTTTATGCGGCGGCGCTGCAAAGCGAACGGCGCGCCATCAACGCCGCCAACTGGGCGGCCCAGCGCGCCGAGCTAAACGCCGCGCGCGCCCGCTGGCAGGCGGAGCAGAACCAGCAGGCCGCGTGGCGCGCCTATCACGACGCGCATGCGGCGGAAGACCAGGCCTATTGGCAGGGCGAACAGGCCGGACGCCAGCAGGCGGCGCAATCTTTCAGTGCCTGGAGCGCGCGCGGCTATACCGGTGCACCGCCGGTGGCTTACGGCAATCGCGCCAATGCGCAGCAGCGGAATGATCAGGCGCAGCAACAGCAGATAGGGCAGGCGCGCCAGCAGCAGGCGCAACAGGACGCGGCGCGTCAGGCACAGGCCAAGGCGCAACAACAGGCGCAGCAGCAACAGCAGGACCAGGCGCGGACACAGCAGGCGCAAGCCGACGCGGCGCGTCAGGCACAGGCCAAGGCGCAGCAACAGGCGCAGCAGCAACAGCAGGACCAGGCGCGGACACAGCAGGCGCAAGCCGACGCGGCGAAGCAGGCGCAGGCCAAGGCGCAGCAGCAACAGCAGGACCAGGCGCGGACGCAGCAGGCGCAAGCCGACGCGGCGAGGCAGGCGCAGGCCAAGGCGCAGCAGCAACAGCAGGACCAG
>CAIOFO010000137.1 GCA_903857685.1 uncultured Alphaproteobacteria bacterium | reverse complement strand
GCTCTGGAAGCGCAGGCGGACGGCCATGGTGAAACGGCCATCGCCGCTGGCGAACACCGGCCGGCCATTGTCGAAGGTCCAGATCGCGGAATTGTATGCCTGCTCCACGGTGGACAGACGGGTGCGGTCCGACGCGGCGCGGTCATTCTGCGCGGCGAGCTGGTCTTCCAGCGCCTTGACGCGCTGTTCCAGGGTGCCGCTGGCGGTGGAATCCTGGCCATAGGTGTTCTGCGCCAGCTGTACCTGGGTGGCCTGGGCCAGCTGAATCGGCGGGGCGGGCTGGGCCGCTGCGGCGCCGTTCGCCGGCTGGGCGGCGTTGGCCGCGGCTGTGAGCGCCAGCACGGCGGCGCTGGTCATCCAGATTTTCTTCCCCGTCATCATCACCCAAAGTCCCCTCTGAAATCCTGCGCTGGTTGCGCCGCGGTGAAATCGCAGGGGGGAACAACAGGACCGTGAAGGTTGTGTGAAGCTAATGTGACAAGGGCGGGCGGAAGCGCGGAAAGGCTGGATTCCACGCCTGCGTCTTCACGCCGCTTGTGGACTATTTTTCATCTGTGACGAGAACGCCTCGGCCCAGTCGCGCTGAGAGGCGCGTCGATTTTGGTCGGTGGCCAGGAGCGTCGTGCGGAGCGTACGGACGTATGTGAGCACGCGCGACGACGCCAGCGGCCAAAAGAACGCGCCGGGATAATGTCTATTTGTCGTCGGTCGTGCGCCGTCCGCCCACCCCTTCGGGGGGCTTGCCTTGCGCCAGCGCGCTGTAGCGGCCTCTGAAATACACCAGCGGCGCGCTTATGCCGGGACGGGAGAATCGCTGCACGCGTCCGATCAGGATGGTGTGGTCGCCGCCCGGCAGCGCCTGCTGCTGAACGCATTCGAACACCGCCAGCGAATCGCGCAGCGCCGGCGGGCCCAGTTCGGTGGCCAGCAGATCGATGCCGTCCAGGGCGTGTTCGCCCGGCCGCGCCAGCCGCGCCGACACCGCCTTATGCTCCGTACCAAGAATACTGACGGTGAAGGCGCGCGCGGCGGCGAAATGGTCATGGCGGCTGGAGCGGCGGTCCATGCACCACAGCACCAGGGGCGGATCCAGCGACACCGAGGTGAAAGAGTTAACCGTGATGCCAATATGGCTTTCCGCGCCGGCGGCGGTCACCACCGCCACACCGGTGGGAAAACTGCCCAAAGCCTCGCGATATGCCCGGATATCAAAGTCCATAAGCCACCTTAAAAGGCCCCCATTTCACACTCGGTTAAGAGGAGGCGTGCATGATGCCGGCAGGTTAGGCGAGACAAGGCACGGCGGAAAGACCGTGCCATCAAGCCGGGTAAGATAAACGGTGGGACTCATGGCCGACGGACCGGTCATTATCAAACGCATCAAAAAGGGCGGGCATGGCGGCCACCATGGCGGCGCCTGGAAAGTCGCCTATGCGGACTTCGTGACCGCGATGATGGCGTTCTTCCTGCTGATGTGGCTGATCAACACCACCACCCCGGAGCAGAAGCGCGGCATCGCCGATTATTTCGCGCCCCAGTCCATCGCCCAGACGGTATCGGGCAGCGGCGGCGTCCTGGGCGGCAAGGTGATGGGCGAGGATTCCGCCCATGCCGGCGGCGCCCAATCCGTGATGCAGAAACAGAGTCCGCCCTCACCCAATTCCACCAAGGCGATGGCCAGCGGCTCGACCCAGGGCGGCGCGGGCGGCACCGGCGAGTCGGCCAGTGCTTCCAGCTCGGCGCAGGACGGCGAGTTCGCCCATGCCGCCGAAGCCATCCGCCAGTCGGTGCAGGACAATCCCGACCTGGCCAATCTTTCGCACCAGCTGATTCTGGAGCAGACGCCGCAGGGCATGCGCATCCAGCTGGTGGACCAGGACGGCCGTCCCATGTTCCAGCAGGGCACCGCCGAGCCGATGCCCTATACCAAAAAGCTGCTGGCGGCGGTGGGCGCGATCATCGACACGCTGCCCAACCGGGTTTCGATCAGCGGCCATACCGCCGGCAACGACAGCGGCGGCTCAACCGGCAGCGACTGGCAGATTTCCTCGGCGCGGGCCGATGCGGCGCGGGCGCTGCTGCAGAGCGGCGGGCTGACCTCGGACCGCATCTATGAAGTGGCCGGCAAGGCGGGCTCCGAGCCCCTGCTGCCGGAAGACCCCAGCGCCTCGGCCAACCGGCGGCTTTCCATCGTGCTGCTGAAGGAAGCGCCGCCCGCGCCCCCCGGCAAAACCCTGTAAAACCGACTTTCCGGCTCCCGGAATTCCTTGCGGAGCCGGCCCCGGCTTGCCCATACTGCGGCATGGCGGGAGTGCTTTGAGACGTGACTGATCCCAGAAACACCAGGGTTCCGCAGTTTTTCCTGACGCCGGGCGGGCCCTGCCCCTATCTGCCGGAGCGGATCGAACGCAAGGTCTTTGCCCGCCTCACCGGCCCCCTGGCCCAGCCCTTGAGCGAGGCCCTCACCCATTCCGGTTTCCGCCGCAGCCAATCCATCGCCTATCGCCCGGCCTGCGAAGGCTGCAACGCCTGTGTCTCAGTGCGGATCGTGGCGGAGGAATTTCATCCCAGCCGCGGCCAGCGCCGCATTACAAAGCGCAACACCGACCTGGTGCGCCGCCAGGTGCCGGCGGAAGCGACGCGGGAGCAGTTCGCGCTGCTGCGCACCTATCTGGACTCGCGCCATTCCGGCGGCGGCATGAGCGACATGGGCCTGTTCGACTATGTCGCCATGGTCGAGGAGACGCCGGTCAACACCCATATCGTGGAATTTCGCCGCCCGGACGATGGCGGCAAGCCCGGCATGCTGGTGGGCTGCGCCCTGACCGATGTGCTGCGCGACGGGCTTTCCATGGTCTACAGCTTTTTTCATCCCGGCGAGGAAAGCCGCAGCCTGGGCACCCACATGATCCTGGATCATATCGAGGCGGCCAAGACGCGCGGTCTGCCGAATGTGTATCTGGGCTATTGGGTCGAAGGCTCGGAGAAGATGGCCTACAAGGC
>CAIOFO010000136.1 GCA_903857685.1 uncultured Alphaproteobacteria bacterium | reverse complement strand
GCCGCCCTGCTCAATCGCTATCGCTGGGAGGATGCAAAGGGTAAAGGTTCGCGCGTCCGGGCCGGGCTGCATTTTGACAGCGTGCTGGATGTAAAGTCGCAGAATATAAAGCAGGGCGCCCCAAATGCGGTGGTGTCATTGCTGGCGATCAAGTTCACGCCCAATGGCAAGAGCGAAGGCAGCACCGAGCAGGATCCCGGCGGCGTGATCGAGCTTCTGTTCGCCGGCGGCGGCGCCATCCGCCTGACGGTGGAATGCATCGAGGCCGAACTCTCCGACCTCACCGGCCCCTGGGCCGCCAGCGGCAAACCCGTTCACGATGGGCCCCAGGATAGGGGTAAAGTCTGATGGCCCGCCGCCTCAACACCAGGGACGCAACCTTCGCCCAGGACTTTGACGCCCTGCTCGCCAGCCGCAATGCCGCCGAGGAAGACGTTGCCGGCCAGGTCAAGGGCATCATTGCCGATGTCAGGAAACGCGGCGATGCCGCGCTGGTGGACCTCTCCAACAAGTTCGACCGCGCCAATGTCACGCTGGAAACGCTGAAGCTTTCCGCTGCCGAGATCGAGGCTGGCCTTGCCCAGGTGACACCGGCGCAGGAAACCGCCATCGCCGTCGCCGCGGCGCGGATCGAAACCTATCACCGCCGCCAACTGCCCAGGGACGACAATTTTACCGACGATACCGGCGCCAGGCTTGGCTGGCGCTGGACGGCTGTGGACAGTGTCGGCCTTTATGTCCCCGGCGGCACCGCCTCCTATCCTTCCTCCGTCCTGATGAACGCCATCCCGGCCAAGGTCGCGGGCGTGAAACGCACCGTCATGGTCACCCCCGCCAGCGGCGGCGCCATCAATCCCCTGGTGCTGGCGGCAGCCTCCAAGGCCGGCATCACCGAGATTTACCGCATCGGCGGGGCGCAGGCGGTGGCGGCGCTGGCCTATGGCACGCAGCTGATCCAGGCCGTGGACAAGATCGTCGGCCCCGGCAACGCCTATGTCGCCGCGGCAAAGCGCGAAGTCTTCGGCCAGGTCGGCATTGATTCCATTGCCGGGCCTTCCGAAATCCTGGTGATCTCCGACGCCGGCAGCGACCCCGCCTGGATCGCCGCCGACCTGCTCAGCCAGGCCGAACATGACGCCTCCTCGCAGAGCATCCTGATCACCGATGACGCGGCCTTCGCCGACAAGGTGGCCGAGGCGGCGGCCCGCGCGCTCGCCCTCTTGCCCCGCATGGACATCGCCACCAAGAGCTGGCGTGACCATGGCGGCATCATCGTGGTGGAAATGCTGGAAGACGCCGCCGACCTGTCTGACCGCTTCGCGCCCGAGCATCTCCAGATCGCCACCGCCGATCCCAAATCGCTCCTCAAGCTGGTGCGCCACGCCGGCGCCATCTTTCTCGGCCGCCACACGCCCGAGGCGATGGGCGATTACATCGCCGGCCCCAACCATGTGCTGCCGACCTCGCGCTCGGCGCGTTTCTCCTCCGGCCTCTCGGTGCTGGATTTCATGAAACGCACCACGCTGCTGCAGCTGAGCGAAAAAGCCGTCAATGCCCTTGGCCCCGACGCCATCACCCTGGCCGAGGCCGAAGGCCTGCAGGCGCATGCCAACTCCATTGCAGCGCGGCTCAACAGGAAATGAACCAGTACCGCCTCACGGGCATCCTCCTGGACGAGACCAGCGGCGTTTCCCGCAGCAAGCAGGTCGAACAGGAACGCGAAGTGGCGATTTCCGACCTGCTCGAAAAAAACTTCTTCCGCCTCAAAGCCTCGCCTGGCGGTCCCTATCATCTCACCTTGGGGGTCGAGGAAGGCCGCCTGGTGCTGGACGTGGCGCTGGAAAACGGCGCCCCGCACGGCCGGGTGATGCTGTCGCTAACCCCGTTTCGCGGCGTCATCCGCGATTATTTTCTCATCTGCGATAACTACTACAAGGCGATCCGCACTTCGCCACCGCAGCAAATCGAGGCGCTCGACATGGGGCGGCGTGCGCTGCATGATGAAGGCAGCACGCTCCTCAAGAAGCGGCTGGAGGGGAAAATTGAAACCGATTTCGACACCGCCCGGCGCCTCTTCACCCTCATCTGCGTCATGCATCTGAAGGGCTGATGATGCGCGGCGAAAATCCCAATGCCGTTTTATTTGTCTGCACCATGAATGCGGTGCGCTCGCCCATGGCGGCGGCGCTGCTGGAGAACCTCTTGGGCGAGGGCGCCAGGGTTGATTCGGTGGGTGTCGAGGCGGGCGAGCTCGATCCCCTGGCCGTCGAAGTGATGAAGGAAATCGGCATCGCCCTGTCCAGCCACCAGCCCCGCTGTCTCGAAGTTCTGGGGCCCGATTCCTATGACCTGGTGGTGACCCTGTCGGGCGAGGCGCAGCGCCGGATGGAAAGCGCGGTCCATGGCGGCAGGCTGGAATATTGGCCGGTCGGCGACCCCACCGGGGTCGAAGGCAGCCGGGAACAGCGCCTGGCCGCCTATCGCGCCGTCCGCGACGAACTGCTGAACAAGCTCAAGGCCCGCTTTCAGATGGTTGGGCCTGCGGCGCGCGAAGCGGGCGAGCAAGTTCAGTGAACTTGCGAGAGCAGGCCAACGCCGCGAGCTTGGGCGAGCGGCCGGGGGCGGCTTAAGTCCCCAAACCCGTGGAAACAACCTCACTCCCCTTGATTTTCCTTCATTTGGGTGCGATCAACCCCGCCGTTAAGCCCCTTTTCAGAGGACGAATGGCCAAGGAAGAATTGCTGGAATTTGAAGGCACGGTCAGCGAGTTGCTGCCCAATGCCACTTTCCGGGTATTGCTGGCCAACGGCCACGAGATCATCGCCCACCCCGCGGGCAAGATGCGCAAGAACCGCATCCGCGTTCTGACCGGCGACAAGGTCATGATCGAGATGACTCCCTATGATCTCACCAAGGGCCGTATCACCTATCGCTTCCGCTGAGGCTGTCCCTTTTGCCCTCCGGCGTTGTCGCTCGTCGCTCATGGGG
>CAIOFO010000135.1 GCA_903857685.1 uncultured Alphaproteobacteria bacterium | reverse complement strand
GGATATAGCCGCTTTCATCCATCTCCAGCTTGCCCTGGAACAGGGCGGTGGCCGGCGAGTGGCCGATGGCGACGAACAGTCCGTGCACGGCAAGCTCGTGCAGCGAGCCGGTGACGGTATTGCGAATGCGGATCCCCGTGACGCCCTTGGGCTCGGCGGTGCCCAGCACGTCGGTCACTTCGCTGTCGTAAAGCACCTCGATCTTCCTGTTGGCGGCCAAGCGCGCCTGGTTGGTCTTGTCGGCGCGCAGGAAATCGCGGCGATGGATCAGGGTCACCTTGTCGGCGAAATTGGTGAGGAACAGCGCTTCCTCGACGGCGGAGTTGCCACCGCCGACCACGGCGACATTCTTGCCGCGATAGAAGAAGCCGTCACAGGTGGCGCAGGCCGAAACGCCGAAGCCCTGGAACTGGCTTTCGCTGGGCAGGCCGAGCCAGTTGGCGCTGGCGCCGGTGGCGATGATCAGGGCATCGCAGGTGTAAAGCGCGCCGCTGTCGCCGGTCAGCCTGAAGGGACGGCGCGACAGGTCCACCGCCGCGATGGTATCGGAGACGAAGTTGGTGCCGAGATGGGCGGCCTGGGCCTGCATCTGGTCCATTAGCCAGGGACCCTGGATGGCCTCGGCATAGCCGGGATAATTTTCCACCTCAGTGGTGATGGTGAGCTGGCCGCCCGGCTGGATGCCGGCGATCAGGGTGGGCGCCAGCATGGCGCGGGCGGCATAGATGGCGGCGGTGCAGCCGGCCGGTCCGCTGCCCAGGATGATCACTTTGGAATGGCTGGCCATGGCGTTCTTGTGCGCTCTTCAAGGAGGTCTGATATCGGGAACAGGGGGGCAAAGGTCAAGCCGCCGCCCCGGTCTTGGGATTTACGACGATTCTCCGCCAAGTGCAGGGGGGATCGAAAAAACAGGCATTGGCGAAATATAATTGCCTTAAACGGGGCTCCGGCGTACAAACCCCTCGCTACCCAAAAAGTTTATTGCCGTGGACACGCGAAAGCTCGACGCCATCGACATGCGAATCCTGGCGGAACTCCAGGCCGATGGCCGCATCACAAATGTGGAATTGTCCCGGCGCGCCAAGATCACCGCTCCGCCCTGCCTGCGCCGCATGCGGGCGCTGGAAAAGGCCGGCTATGTCGAGGGCTATCACGCCGAATTGAACGCCAAGGCGCTTGGCTTCCAGGTGCAGGGCTTTGTCTTTGTCGGACTGGCCAGCCAGAAAGATGCCGATCTCAAGCATTTCGAGGAGCGGGTGCGTTCCTGGCCGGAAGTGCGCGAATGCCACATGCTGTCGGGCGAGGTGGATTTTCTGCTCAAATGCGTCGCCACCGACCTGTCGGCTTTTCAGTCCTTCATCACAGATACATTAACCGCGGAGAAGAATGTCGCCAGCGTCAAGAGTTCGCTGGTGATCCATGCCTCCAAGCACGCGCCGGGCGTGCCGATAGAATTCACCGATTGAGCCGATAAACTTTTTCAGGGGGGAGACCAGCATGAAGCGCATAATTCTGATCGCGGGCCTGATGGGGACCGCCCTAGCTTGCGGCACCGCCATGGCGGCACCCGCCTATATCGAGAAAGCGGTTTCCGATGCCGGCCGCCCCGCCGACGACACCAAGCGCGATGCCCAGCGGCTTCCCGCGCTGCTCACCGAATTCGCCGGCATCAAGCCGGGCATGACGGTGGTGGACCTGCTGCCGGGCACCGGCTATTTCACCCGCGTCTTCGCCAAAATTGTCGGCCCCAAGGGCCATGTCTATGGCTATGTCGGCACCTGGGCCGATGCCCGGCTGAAGAGCCAGGGGCAGGATCCGGACAACCAGCTGGCGGCGCTGAAGAACGCCTATGCCAATGTCGGCGTCATTCACGGACCGCTAGACCAGTTCGTCACCCCGATCAAAGTGGACGTGGTGTGGACCAGCGACAATTATCACGACGTGCACAACAAGTCCTTTGCCACCGACGTCGCGGCGATGAACAAGGCGATCTATGCCTCGCTCAAGCCGGGCGGACTTTATGTCGTGGTGGATCATCGTGCCGCCAAGGGCGCGGGCGCGGGCAGCACCGAAGCTCTGCACCGCATGGACGAGGATATCGCCAAGCAGGAGATCGAGGCGGCCGGCTTCAAGCTGGTGGCCGAAAGCAAGATGCTGACCCGGTCCAGCGACGACAACACCAAGAAAATCTTTGAAAGCGGCGAGCACGACCATACCGACCAGATGGTCCTGAAATTCCGCAAGCCCGGCTGAACAATAGGCTGATTGAGGAGATGCCCATGAAGCGCGTCATTCTGATTGCGGGCCTGATGGGCGCCGCGCTCTGCTGCGGCACCGCTTTGGCGGCGCCCGCCTATATTGAAAAGGCGGTGTCCGATGCCGCCCGTCCGCCGGAGGACACCAAGCGCGACGCGCAGCGCCTTCCCGCGCAGATGGTGGAATTCGCCGGCATCAAGCCGGGCATGTCGGTGGTGGATCTGCTGCCGGGCACCGGATATTTCACCCGCATATTCGCCAGGGCGGTCGGTCCCAAGGGCCATGTCTATGCCTATTTCGGCCCGCAATACGACGCGCGGTTGAAAACGCAGGGGGTGGACCCGGACAACCAGTTTCCCGACCTGAAGCGCATCTATCCCAATCTGGGCACCATTCACGGTCCCCTGAACGGCTTTGTGACGCCGCAGAAAGTGGACGTGGTGTGGATCAGCGACAATTATCACGACACCCACAACAAGAGTTACGCCGCCGACGTGCCGGGGATGAACAAGGCGGTCTTCGCCTCGCTGAAGCCGGGCGGCGTCTATGTCATCATCGACCATCGCGCGGTGAAGGGCGGCGGCGCAGGCACCACCGAGGCGCTGCACCGCATGGACGAGGACATCGCCAAGCAGGAGATCGAGGCGGCCGGCTTCAAGCTGGTGGCCGAGAGCAAGATGCTGACCCGTGCCGATGATGACAATACCAAGCGCATCTTCGAGGAAGGCGAGCACGATCATACCGACCAGATGGTGCTGAAATTCCGCAAGCCGGGCTGAAACCTTGAAGCATCTTGGACCATGGCTGGCACTGGGCATTCTTTGTCTGCCCGGAACGGCGGGCGCCCAAAGCGTGCCGCGCATCAAGGCCGTGGTGGTCAGCTTTGACGGCAACCTTCTCACCGTGATGCCGGACGGCGACAAGCAGAGCATGAAGGTCGGGGTGCGGCCCGCCACCCGCATCCTGCAGGAACGGCAAAAAGCCCTGGCCGACATCCAGGGCGGCGATTTCATCGGCGCCACCATGACCAAGACTCCTGCCGGCGCTCTGAACGCACAGGAAGTGCATATTTTTCCGCCCGCGCTGAGAGGCTCGGGCGAGGGCTTCTATCCCGCCACGCCCGGCTCCAGCCGTTTCATCCTCAACGGCACGGTCAGCGAGGCCGCCGCCCCCCTGCTGATGGTCAAGTTTCGCGGCGCCGGCGGTGACGGCGCCAAATGCATCGGCCGCGCGCCCGTCAACCCGCTGAATGGCTGCCAGGGCAACGCCACCATAGCGGTGGCGCCGGGCGCGCCGGTGATCGCGCTGGTGACGGGCAACAAGAGCCTGCTGGTTCCCGGCGCGGTGCTGGCCCTGTCCATCCTGGCCGGGCCGGACGGCAAGCCGGTGACACCGGGCCTGACCGTGGAAAGCGTGACGACGCCGCCGGTGCCGCTGCCGGCGGGGCCCCACTATGCCCAGCCAGCCCGCGCACCCGCGGCCAAGGCGGCGCGTCCGTGAAATATCGCTAAATTGCCCGCTTTCAAAAAAGCCGCAATTCTCTCTATAAAATCCTGCCCGCCCCCGGAGAAACTGCCATGCGATTCCGTCTTGCGCTGATCCTCAGTCTTGCCGCCGCCCCGGTGCTGGCGCAGGACATCCCCACGCCGCAGTTCGGCAAGTGGGGCGTGGACCTCGGCGCCATGGACAAGAGCGTCAAGCCGGGGGACGATTTTTTCCAATATTCCGAAGGCGCCTGGCTGAAGACGGCGGTGATCGCCCCGGACCGCTCCCAGACCGGCGCTTTCCAGGACCTGGAGATCCTATCCGAAAAGCGCATGCGCGCGATCATGGACGATCTGGAAAAAAAGCCGGAAAGCGCGCTATCGCCGGACGAGAGGAAGCTGCGCGACCTGTATGACGCCTTTGAGGACACCGCCGCGATCGAGGCGAACGGCCTGAAGCCGGTGCAGAAGGACCTGGATTACCTGGCGGGGCTGAAAACCCTGGACGATGTGGCGCGCGCCATGGCATCGCCCCGGCTGGCCACCCAAAGCATCTACAATGTCTCGATCAATGTGGACGACAAGAATCCGGATTCCTATTCCATCAACCTGAGCCAGTCGGGGCTGGGACTGCCGGATCGCGACTATTACCTCTCCAGCGACAAGGCGCTGGTGGATACGCGCAATGCCTATAGGCAGTATCTCGCCGACATGATGCGGCTGGCGGGGTTGGACGATGCCGATGCCAGGGCGGCGCGCATCCTGGAGCTGGAAACCCAGATCGCCAAGGTGCAGTGGGACCGCGCCGACCGGCGCGACGAGGACAAGATCTACAATCCCATGCCGGTGTCCGCCCTCAAGACGCTGGCGCCGGAGTTTGAATGGAATTCATTTTTCGACGAGGCGAAAATTCCCGTCACCGCTTCTGCCAAAAATGGAAGTGCGGGGGCCGAGCGCCAGGTCATCGTGGCGGAAAAAACCGCCTTCGCGCCGCTGGCCAAAATCTTCGTCGCCACGCCGGTGTCCACCTGGCGCGATTACCTGACGGTGCATTACCTGCAAGCCAATGCCGGCTACCTGCCCAAGAGATTCGACCAGCGCAATTTCGCCTTTTACGGCACGGTGCTGGCCGGCAATCCGCAGCAGCTGGACCGCAAGACGCGCGGAATTCACCTGGTGGACAATCTGCTGGGCGAGGATCTGGGCAAGCTGTATGTGGCGCGCTATTTCACGCCCGAAGCCAAGGCCAAGGCGGAGCAACTGGTCTCAAACCTGCTCAAGGCCTATCAGGCCGATATCAAGACGCTCACCTGGATGGGCCCGGCGACGCGCGAAAAAGCGCTGGAAAAGATCGGCGAGTTCACCCCCAAGATCGGCTATCCCGGCCATTGGCGCGATTATTCCGCCTATGACGTGAAGCGGGGCGACCTGGTCGGCGATGTCCAGCGCGGCACGATGTTCGAATGGAACCGCGAGCTGGCGCGCATCAATCAGCCGGTGGACAAGACCGAGTGGGGCATGACGCCGCCCACGATCAACGCCTATTACAATCCCGCCTTTAACGAGATCGTGTTTCCGGCGGCGATCCTGCAGCCGCCCTTCTTCGACCCCAAGGCCGAT
>CAIOFO010000134.1 GCA_903857685.1 uncultured Alphaproteobacteria bacterium | reverse complement strand
GGCATTCTGATCACCGGCGTCGGCGGCACCGGTGTCGTCACCATCGGCGCCCTGATCGGCATGGCTGCGCACATCGACGGCAAGGGCGTTACCGTGCTCGACATGACGGGCCTGGCGCAGAAAGGTGGTGCGGTGTCGTCCCATGTCCGCATCTGCGACGATCCGGAAGCCATCCACGCCGTGCGCGTCGCCACCGGAGAAGCCAACGCCGTGATCGGCGGCGATGTCATCGTTACCGCTGCGCCCGATGCGCTGTCACGCATGCGCACCGGTCACACGCGGGTCGTGGTGAATTGCGCCGAGACTCCGACCGCCGACTTCACGCACGACCCGGACTGGCAGTTTCCGCTGGCGCGCATGCAGACGGCGGTCAGCGAAGCCGTCGGCGCAGGCGCAGCCCATTTTGTCGATGCCTCGGACCTGGCGCTGCGCCTGCTCGGCGATTCGATCGCCAGCAACCTG
The DNA here is from genome assembly GCA_903857685.1 of uncultured Alphaproteobacteria bacterium. Classification (GTDB taxonomy): domain Bacteria; phylum Pseudomonadota; class Alphaproteobacteria; order Micropepsales; family Micropepsaceae; genus Rhizomicrobium. The sequence continues at coordinate 2,731 of CAIOFO010000134.1, read as the reverse complement.
TTCCTGCTCGGTTACGCCTGGCAGCAGAGCCTGGTGCCGGTGTCCGCGGAGGCCATCGATCGCGCCATCGAGCTCAACGGCACGGCGCTAGCGATGAGTCGTGCCGCCTTTCTCTGGGGCCGGCGCGCGGCGCATGATCCGGCCGCCGTGGCGGCCTGTGCCCGGCCCCAAGCCGCGGCGCCTCAGGCACCAGCGCTCGGCGTCCCGGCGGCAACACTTGACGCGGTGATTGAGAAGCGCGTGAGCATCCTCACCGAGTATCAGGATGCGGCTTACGCCGCCCGCTACCGGAAGCAGGTCGAACGGGTCCGCGCCGCGGAAACGGCGATCAACTCGTCGCAACTCACCGAGGCCGTAGCGCACAACCTGTTCAAGCTGATGGCGATCAAGGATGAATACGAGGTAGCGCGGCTGTATGCGGAAGGCGACTTCCTGAAGAAGATCGGCGAGCGTTTCGAGGGTGACTACACACTGAATATTCATCTGGCGCCGCCGCTCCTGGCGCGTCCCGATCCGAAGACCGGGCAGATCAGGAAGATCGCCTTCGGCCCCTGGATGCTGACGGCATTGAAGTGGCTGGCGAAGGCCCGTCGCTACCGCGGCTCGCGTTGGGATATTTTCAAGCGCGGCAGCGAACGTCTATTGGAGCTGGCTTTGCTGGCCGACTATGAGGCCGATCTCGCCGCGCTGTCGGGCAAGCTGGAGCGCGCCACGCTGGGCGACGCCATTGCTCTGGCCAGGCTGCCGGAGAAGATTCGCGGCTTCGGCCATGTCAAACGGCGCAGCATCGATGCCGCGGTGCCGGAACGCCAGGCCCTGCGCGCCCGGCTCGGGCTGAGTTGAAACAGGCGGAGCCACCCCTGCGCCACGCACTGGTCGCGCAGACGCTTGGCGCGGTACTGGCGGCGGGCATGATTCTGGTGTTTTTCCCCACCCTGCTCGCCCAACCGCTGGCGATGGCAGGAGTGCAGGGCCTGTGTGCGGCACTGATCAGCCATTTGCAGCGGGGTCCCCTCTGGTGGCTGCCGATCCATCTTGGCTTCATGCCCCTGGCGGTGGTCATGCAGGGACTGCGGATCCCCTCCTGGATATGGCTGGCCGGTTTCACCCTGCTGCTGTTGATATTCTGGCGTACCGACCGCAGCCGGGTACCGCTTTACCTCACCAATGCCCTGGCCGGAGAGGCCCTGGCCGGACTGCTGCCCGTCGAACCGGTGGCGATGGTCGACCTCGGTTGCGGCGACGGCGGCCTGCTGCGCCGCCTGGCGCGCCTGCGCCCCGATTGCCGCTTCGTCGGCTACGAACACGCGCCGCTGCCCTGGGCCTGGGCCTGGCTCTCCTGCCGCAGCCTGCCCAACGTCCAAATCCGCTTCGGCGACTTCTGGGCTTGCCCGCTCGGCGGCTACGCGCTGGTCTATGCCTTTTTGTCGCCGAGCCCCATGCGGGAACTTTGGGCCAAGGCCAAGGCCGAGATGAAGGCAAATGCACTGCTGGTCAGCAACAGCTTCGCCGTGCCCGATGTCCAGCCCCTAAGCACCATCCAGGTGGCCGATAGGCGGCATACCCGCCTCTACTGCTACCGTCCCGGCCCGTCTCGGTCCTGATCAGTCTGAGACATTCCTCTGGACGCCTGCCCGCGAAGCGGCGTCCCAGGCGTGCAAAGCACCGTCCGGGTGCAGCGGCACCCGGACATATCGCCTGGATACCGTCCGGGTGCAGCGGCACCCGGACATAAACGCGGCGATTGCCTCGCAATTTCGGCCATCGAAGGCCCTGTCGATGCCCAATAATCCTCCCCACACAGATCCCTGCTGCTTGCAGCGGTCGATGAGGAGCCCCGCATGGCAGACATCATTTGCGTTATCGGCAACAAGGGCGGTACCGGCAAGACCACTATTTCGCACATGCTTTGCCAGGGCATGGGCCTGCTCGGACAGCGCTCGGTTTGCGTGCTCACCGACACCTGCCGCGAGCCGCTGGATCCGAGCGGCCGTCGTTATGTCGTCGCCGATGCCCGTTCGCGTGAAGCGCTGACCAAGGTCACCAGCAAGATCCGTTCGCTCAAGTCATGGATGGGCGTCATCGACGGTGGCGGCAACCGCACCGAAATGGACCGCAACTTGTATGGCGTAGCCGATCTGGTGCTGCTGCCATTTCGCGATTCGCACGAGGACATCCGCACCGTCATCCGCGATCTGGAGATGTTCCCGCGCGCCTACGCAATTCCGTCGCAGTGGCCCACCAATATCTGGCAACGCGAGGCGGCGGAAAAGACCATCGACGAATTCCTGGTCCGCTTCCGCGACCGCATTCTTTCGCCGGTGGCAACGCTTTCCGCCAGCAAGCAGCTGCTGCAGAAAACCATTCCCGGCAGCCTGCCTTCGCCGCTGGCCAATGCCAGCCGCGGCATCGCCCGTCAGGTGCTGGATCTCCTGCAGATATCCTTTGACGACGTGCAGGATCTTGCCGAGGAAGATCCGGCGGCCCGGCCGAGCTACGTCCCTGCCTCGGCCGTGGCGATGGCGGCTTAGCGCTGGCGCCGCTTGCGACTGGCGAGCAGTGCGGCTTCGGCGCGATTGCTCACGCCCATGGCCTTCATGATGGCGGAAACGTGGATTTTTACCGTACCCTCGGTCAAACCCAGCAAATCGCCAATCTGACGGTTGCTGCGTCCTTCGATCAACAGTTCCAGTACTCGCACCTGCCCGGCCGTCAGGCCAAAGCGCTGCGC
>CAIOFO010000133.1 GCA_903857685.1 uncultured Alphaproteobacteria bacterium | reverse complement strand
CTGCATGATTCCCATGGAGGCTGCCTGAGGCAGCTTCCTTCCATGACCAAGCGGCTTTGAGACCGCCCAGGAGACGACATGACCCTTATCCGCCCGCCTGAACTGATCAAGCCGCTCGACCGCGCTTTCGCGCTGGAGGCGGTGCGCGTCACCGAGGCCGCCGCCATTGCGGCATACCTGCAGATCGGCCGCGGCGATGAGCATGCCGCCGACCATGCTGCGGTGGAGGCGATGCGCCTGGCGTTCAATTCACTGCCGATCAACGGCACCGTGGTGATCGGCGAGGGCGAGCGCGACGAGGCGCCGATGCTGTTCATCGGCGAGAAAGTGGGCAGCGGCGGACTGGCGGTGGATATCGCGCTCGATCCCCTGGAAGGCACCACCCTGACCGCCAAGGCGATGGCCAATGCGCTGGCGGTGATGGCGATGGCCGAGCCGGGCACGATGCTGCATGCGCCCGACACTTACATGGACAAGATCGCCATCGGCGGCGGCTACAAGGAAGGCCTGATCGACCTGGATGCCGAGCCGGGCGACAATATCAATGCCCTGGCCAAGGCCAAGGGCGTCAAGACCGGCGAGCTGACCATCTGCATCATGGACCGGCCGCGCCACGAGGCGCTGATCGCCAAGGTGCGCAAAACCGGCGCCGCCGTGGCGCTGATCACGGACGGCGATGTGGCGGGCGTGATCGCCACCACCGATGCCGCCACCGGCATCGACATGTATGTCGGCCAGGGCGGCGCGCCGGAAGGCGTTCTGGCGGCGGCGGCGCTGCGCTGCATCGGCGGCCAGATGCAGGGCCGGCTGGTGTTCAAGAAGGACGACGAAAAGCGCCGCGCCGAGAAGATCGGCATCAAGGATTTCAACCGCAAATATTCCATGCGCGAGCTGGTTTCGGGCGATGTGGTGTTCTCGGCCACCGGCGTGACCGACGGCTCGATGCTGCGGGGCGTGCACCGGGAAGGCGATTACGTCACCACCGAGAGCGTTGTGATGCGCTCGGCAACCGGCACGGTGCGCTATATCCGGGCGCGTCATCGCAGGGCGCTTGTCTGAAGCGCCCGCAAGGATTGCCGATGCGGCGTTCGGCGTCGCGCGCAGCTTTTCGGGCCGCCGCTGGCAGCTTGCGCCGGGCAATGAAGGCGTCGCCCGCGAACTGATCCAGAATGGCGGATTGTCGCCGGTGCTGGCGCATCTGCTGGCGGCGCGCGGCGTGGATGCGGCCAGCGCCCCGGATTATCTCAATCCCAGCTTGAAGAAACTGATGCCCGATCCGCTTGTGCTGGCGGAAATGGACAAGGCCGTGGCGCGGGTGGTGCTGGCGCTGGAACAGGGCCAGCGCATCGCCGTGTTCGGCGATTATGACGTGGACGGCTCGGTGTCCGCCGCGCTGCTGGCGGAATTCCTCGCCGGGCTTGGCGCGACCCCGCGCATCTATATTCCCGACCGCATGCGCGAAGGCTATGGCCCTTCGGCGCCCGCCTTCACCGCGCTGAAAGCGGAAGGCGCGGATCTGGTGGTGACGGTGGATTGCGGCGCTTCGGGCGGCGCGGCGTTCGAGGCGGCGCGGGCCCAGGGGCTGGATGTGGTGGTGCTGGATCACCACCGGGTCGAGGCGCGGCCAGATGCCCTGGCGCATGTCAATCCCAACCAGCCCGGCGATACATCGGGGCTTGGCTATCTGTGCGCCGCGGGCGTGACGTTCCTGTTCCTGGTGGCGCTCAACCGCGCCTTGCGGGAGAGCGGCTTTTACGAAGCGCGCGGCGTGGCCGAGCCGGACCTGCGCGAATATCTCGACATGGTGGGGCTGGCCACGGTTTGCGATGTGGTGCCGCTGACCGGCGTCAATCGCGCCTTTGTGCGCCAGGGCCTGGGCCAGCTTGCGAAATTGTCGCGTCCGGGGCTGGCGGCGCTGGCCGCCGTGGCCAAGGCGGCGCCGCCCTTCACCGCCTATCACCTGGGCTTTGTCTTCGGGCCGCGGATCAATGCCGGCGGGCGCGTCGGGCGGTCAAGCCTGGGCGCCGATCTGCTGGTGGCGCGGGCCGCCGCTGCGGCGGAGGAATTCGCCCTGCAGCTGGACCTGCACAATCGCGAGCGCCGCGAAATCGAAAAGACCATCCTGGAAGAGGCGGTGGCCCTGGCCAGCCTGCAGGAGAATGCGCCGTTCCTGCTGGTGGACGGCGAGGGCTGGCATCCCGGCGTGGTCGGCATCGTCGCCGGGCGGCTGAAGGAACGGTTCGCAAGGCCGGCCTTTGTCGCCGGATTTGAAGGCGGCATGGGACGCGGTTCGGCGCGCGGCATCGCCGGCCTGGATATCGGGCGCATGGTGCGGGCGGCGCGAGAGGCGGGCCTGATCGAATCGGGAGGCGGCCACGCCATGGCGGCGGGATTTTCTCTGATGGCGTCGCAGGTCGGGCCGTTCCGGGAATTCCTGCACCGCCAGTTTGCCGGCGCCGATGCGGCGCTGGCGGCGGCCGGTGAACTGGAACTGGATGCGGTGTCTTCGCCCGCCGCCGCGACGCCGCAACTGGTGCGGGATATCGCCCTGGCCGGTCCCTTCGGCGCGGGCAATCCCGAACCCGTGCTGGGTTTTGCCGATGTGAAAGTGGCGTTCGCCGATGTGGTGGGCGGCGATCACGTCAAATTGCGGCTGACGGGCGGCGATGGGGCGCGGCTGGATGCCATCGCCTTTCGCGCCATGGGCACGCCGCTGGGCGAGGGGCTGCTGGCCAGCCGGGGGCTGCGCATCCATGCCGCCGGAAAGCTTCGCAGCGACGATTGGGGCGGGACGGCACGGGCGCAGCTCCAGATCGAGGATGCGGCGCCCGCAAGCCTATGATCGGGCATAAGAAAGCGTCTCTTGCCAAGATGCCGGACGGCCTGTATCAACCCCCTCCGGCGGCGCCCTTCGTCTATCGGTTAGGACTCAGGATTTTCATTCCTGCAAGAGGGGTTCGACTCCCCTAGGGCGCACCATTCATATCGGCCCGCCGAGCGGGCCGATATGAATGATAAGCGGCCCGCGCCGACAGGCGACTTGAGGGCCGCGCGTCAGGCGAAAACTCAGACCGGATCACAGCCCGCACGGCGGCCGTCGCGCTGCCTCTCCACGCATTGCTGGGAACGACCGCTTCTGACCCAAAGCGGACATTCACGCGGATCGCAGACGCGCCCACGCGATATCCGGATATGTTTCCCCAGTGCAGTAGCCTACGTCACGGGGGTGCAAAAAACCCGTCAACGTGGAGCGGTTTAATTTCGGTTCTGAGTCGGTCAAATTAAGAACCAACATTCACGAGATCGACCAAATTGAAACAGGAAGAAAATTCGTCAGACGCGCAATAATAACAGCTTATCTATCCAACCGCATGTGACCTCTATCGGGCTGGTTTTATTGTTCAATGCTCACCGTCCTCAGCGTACTTTGATCCATATCAAATTGCGTCAAATCGCGCGGCCTCCCGTTTCAACGTCCAACGGAACAACAATCGGGCTGAGACGTAATACACAAGGTCGGTGAATTTTGGGTCAGAATTAGCCTAGCAAAGAGTCATCCAGTGAATGGTTTCCTATTGCGCTAGAAGGGAGTTTGTCATGAAAAAATCCTCTTTATTTATTACCGCTGGAGCATTTCTCGGTGGGTTGATGGTCTTTACCAACTGCGCAGTCGCACAGGGTGCGTCCTCCATGAACGAGCAAGTCATAGTCGTGGCCCCATATATCACACACGAAACCCAGACGACGATGAGTGGCGCTCGTAATAAGGGTGTCTATGACGTTCATACGCTCACAAAAAATGTGAGCTATGCGGACCTTGATCTTTCGAAGTCGGCAGGTGCGAACGAGTTTGCACAGCGCATTAATGACACTGCGAAGGAAAGCTGCGATAAGCTCAAGGCTCAATTTCGTGATCCCCCGCACGCGCCCGTTACGACAGACCAGGAATGCGTAAAGAGAGCGAGTGACCAAGCAATGGTGGTCGCGAATCTTCTTATCGACGGCGCACGGGTGGCCGTTGAGATGCCTGCCGCTGCTCCGCCGGCGTCTATGGCCGAGGCCACTTCTGAACCCGCTCCTGTTGAAGCCGAGGCCACCACGGTTCCGCGGAAGCAGGACCGCCACTAACCGGGGGTATGGTCGAGGCAGCAGATGTAAATGGGTCGTGCCATGCACAGGCGGCGGCACCTAAGGAGAGTGCGTAACATCCCTGTGGTCATGATCAAGGTTCTCCTTGGTCTGATCGCAGGGAGCGTCTTAGCCTCGACGATCTGCGCTTTTCCAGTCTACGCTCGCGATGCCGCCCCTTCCCCCGTGCCGAATTTGAATGCCGCTGAATCGGTAGCGCATCTCCCCCGCCGAGCACAGTTTCAAAGCCAGGCCGTGCCAGGCTCAGTACGGCACATGGCCGACTGGGTCGCGGACTCCGGGGATAATGATGGGCTGCCTTTCGTGATCATTGATAAAATGAACGCTAAGGTCCTTGTCTTCGACAAGAATTGGCAACTGCGAGGCGCGGCGTGGGCTTTGGTCGGCTTGGCACGGGGCGACGATTCCGTGCCCGGAATCGGGACTATGCCGTTGACGGCGATCACCCCCGACATTCGCACCACGCCGGCGGGCCGCTTTGTGGCGGGGCTGGGTCATGATCTGGGAACGCGGGACGTGTTGTGGGTGGATTACCAGAGCGCCGTCTCACTGCACCGGGTGATCAATACCAATCCCGCCGAACGGCGGCTTGAACGTATCGTGTCGCCAGTGCCGGCCGACCACCGGATTTCCTATGGCTGTATCAATGTACCGGCGATATTCTTCGACAGCGTGGTGGATCCGACGTTCAAGGGCACAAAAGGGGTAGTTTATATTCTTCCCGAAGTAAAATCGATGCGCACGGTGTTCCCGGCCTATTACGATGTGGACAGCAAGTCCGAGCCGCAGGCCGTAAGCGCCATCGGGCCTTAGGGACCGGCGTTTGGCTCGCGAATGGCTAGCGTTGCGTTGGATCAAACTACCAGCGCGCACCTATGCGATAAATAGGTCATGGTATTCTAAGGTGCGAGGGCATGACGATGTCTGATGTACTAAAGACCCGCCGCATAGCCAAAACAGTTCTTTCCACCGGATTCATTATTGCGTCCGGTTCCTATGCGTTCTGGTATCACCATATTCGGCTCGACGCTGTTGCCCCAGCGCCAAAATTCCAAGTTGCGCCAAGGCCGTTGCCTCAGCATCTGCCACTGCCGCCGAACGCTTCATTGTCTCCTCATATGGCGGACACGGCCCCCTTGACCCTCAGGGCAACGCCAGAAAGCATGCCACTAAGTCGGCCAGGTTCAAACATTGCCGCGTCGCCTGCTTTGACTAAGGCCCCCCCGCACTCACCAACCTCCGAAGTTCAGGCTGCTGTGGCGGACAACGTTCCCGCCGAGACCTTGCCGCCTGCCCCGCCTCCCACCGCTCACTATATGGATGGAGAATTTACCGGCGATTCCGTCGAATCTTACTATGGACCTGTGCAGGTCAAGGTCACAGTCCTTAACGGCGACATCATCAACGCGGACTGCCCTATCTATCCAAATCACTTTCAGCGATCCGAAGAAATTAGCGCTTGGGCAATTCCAATGCTGATTGCCGAGGTGATTAAAGTTCAAAGTGCCGACATCGACACTATAAGCGGAGCGACTCAAACGAGTGTCGGATACTACCAGGCCCTCGTTTCCGCGCTGCAAAAGGCAACAAAATGAACATGCTATCGCCAGATTGATCTGTATCAAGAAAGCAAGTGACGAAAGCCAGTAACCTGCAAGCGGGAATTTATAGGGGGGGTGGGATCGACTCGGAAAGGCTCGGACCATGAGTAAGCTTGGTAATCGACACTGTGTGCATCGCCGGACTGTTTTACTGCGCTGTTTGATCGGCGCGGGCGTCGCAGGGTTGGCGCTAACTAATGGCCCTGCGCGCTCGCAGGGGTCTCGCTCGCAGGGGTTCGGTAAAGTATCCAAAGAAGAGGCTGCATATATCGACGTCGCTCAGCCGGCAATTCAATTTTGCTCGGTATGCATTTATTTCATGAGTCCAGATGAATGCTCAATCGTCGAAGGTGAGATAAACCCTTTGGGCACGTGCGAATATTTCGATGATTAAGAATTAATGCTGCGCTCCGATTTAAAGGGGAACGTGCGCATTCCATCACATAATGCCCGGATATTGGAGTTTGGCGAAACCGTGCCCAATACACCGCGCATCACCTTTGCCCGGAACGCCCGCTTGTGACGCAAAGCGGTCCTTGTCTGAAAGTGGTTAGATAGCCCTGCGAACCAGCAGCCCTGTTCCAGCCATGACACACATCGCGAATGCGCTTCAAAAAATGTGCGCGCCACCCATTTTGGCGATATTCCGGCCAAAACCGCCAATCAACCAACAAGTACACTCAATCTGGTGACGTTCTCGATGCAAGCGCAAACTTCGAGTTCCGGTCTCTCATTCTTGCGCGATCCTTTCACTTGCGACGCCTTAAGATGTATAATGCGTCATTAGAACTGGGACGGCGCTGTCGCCTCTGGCGGCGCGCGCCGATGACCACGCGCCGGTCCAGCCTGTGACCAGTGACAACGCCAGCAAGAAACGGAAACGCACGACGCTTTCAGGACTTTCCCGGAACCAGCTGGAAATTCTTCAGGGCGTCGCTGGCGGCAGAAAAGCCGGGATCGATTTCCAGCGCCTTCTTGTAGTCGGCATAGGCTTCCGGGAAGCGGTGCAACGTTTCTTCCGCCACGCCCCGGTCGAAATAGCCGATCTCCGGCTCCGAGGGTGAAAGGGCGATGCCTTTCTGAATATCGTCCAGCGCCTCGTCCACGCTGTGCAGCCTGATCAGCGCCACGCCGCGATTGAGCCAGGCATCGCCCAGATCGGGATTGAGCTTGATGGCGGTGTTGAAGTCGGTCCAGGCGGCGGTGTAATTCGCCGCCGCATCATACATGATACCGCGATTGTCATAGGTCGCGGCGCGCACATCCTTGGGCAGAAACGAGTTCAGCGCGGCATTGCAATCGCCGATGCCGTCCCGCGCGGTATAGTGGTTGCGGGAAGCCAGGAGCGCCGAGACGTAACACGTATGGGCGAGATTGCCGCCCGCCGCGACCGAGACCACGACTTGGGCATTGGCGGTGCCCATTCCGGCCAGGGACAACATCAGGCAAAGGACGATCCGCCTCATGGCGTGATTATAGGCTTTTGCCGCCGCGGTTGCAAAAAAAGAGCCCGGTTTTCCAGGGCTCTTTTGCCGTCCATTGCGCCGAAGCCTGTTTCTGCGCCTTGGGATTGCGGATTTCCGCCATGCTGTGCCGGTTCACCGCGTCAATGATCGCCACATAGGCCTGGGTGGCACATCCCCAGGGCGCACCAGCACTCAGCGAACGGTTTGTAACCCCTTCCAAACTACTGTTTGTAGGAAGTAGGCGGCTTGCGGGCATGGGATGCCTGTTCATAGGCGTAGCCATAGGCCAGCAGCGTGCCTTCCGACCATGGCATCCCTATGAACGCCATTCCCACCGGTAGCTTACCAGCGAAGCCGGAAGGAACGACCAGCTCCGGATAGCCTGACAGGGCCGCCAAGCCGCTGAACGCGGGCGGCATGTTGCTTTTCTCATGCACGAATTTGCCGCCGCTTGGCACAACAAGCGTGCGAAGTTTGCTCGACTCATCCGGCTCGATTGTCGATGCGGGCGCCCCGGCGGGAAGCACCAGCGCAGTGACGTGATAATCCTTGATGGCCTTGCCGAACCCGTCCTCGCCGGCGCGCTTGCGGGCAAAGGCCACGATCTGGGCATAGGCCGGATCGGTGTCGCGGGAAACCGCCTCTGCCGCCTCTTGGCGATCATTGCTATGGAGTTTCTCGTGGGGCTCGGTGCGTTCGAATGCAATCAGCTGCGCCAGGGTGCGCGTTTTCACGGATGATGGGGCCTTCTTGAGATAGGCTTCCAGGTCCGGCTTGAAATCGTACATCTCAACCAGCTGGCCCTCACGACCAAGGGTTTCAAACAGATTGACGGGAATTTCCACGATCTGCGCGCCCTGGGACTGAAGGACTTTCAGCGCCGCGTCAAAGACAGGCGACGTGGTGCTGTTGTAGCCGCCAAAGCCGCGCAATACGCCGATCCGCACGCCTTTCAGGGCGTCTTTCTTGAGGCCGGTGACATAATTTGTCTTGTGGGCATCGGCCTGCCTGGTAACGGGATCTGCGGTATTGGAGCCCGCCATGACCTTCAGCAACATGGCGACATCCGTCACCGTCCTTCCCATGGGGCCGGCGGTGTCCTGAACAGAACTGATGGGTACGATGCCTGCGCGGGAAACCAGGCCCATTGTCGGCCGCAACCCCACGACGCCGTTCACGTTGGACGGTCCAATGATCGAGCCAGTTGTATCGGAACCCACGGCGCCGGCCGCCAGGCTTGCCGCCGCGACGATGCCGGGCCCGGAGCTGGAGCCGGCCGGCGACTTGGTAAGGTCATAGGGATTGTGCGCGGTGCCGCCGGTCGTGGAGCCGCCGAAGCCCTTCGTCGTGCGCAAGCCGGCCCATTGCGACATATTTGCCTTGCCCAGGATGACGGCCCCCGCGGCGCGCAGCCGCCGCGTCACCTCCGCATCCTTGAGCGGAAGATTGTCGGCCAGCGCATAGGAGCCGGCCGTGGTCGGCACTCCCACGGCGTCGATATTGTCCTTCAGTATGATCGGCACCCCGTCCAGCGGACCGATGGGATGCCCCGCTTTGCGGCGCTGGTCGGAAGCGGCCGCCTGGCCAAGGGCGTCCGGCGCAATATTGATGACCGAATGCAGCTTCCCGTCATAACGCTTGATGCGGTCGATATAGGCCTTGGTGACCGCAACGGCGGTGGTTTTGCCGCTCGCAAGGTCGTCCGAGATTTGCGACAGCGGCACTTCCTCGACCGTGTAGGGCGCGGCATGGCCATTTTGGGGGCAGGCCGCAAAGGCCAGAAGTGAAAGAGCCAGGCAGTGAAAGGCGCGATTTGACATGGTCACTATCCCATTTCGACTTTGAATATTAGTTGCGTGCACTCATATCGAACTCGGCAGCGCCGATGGTATTGAACCATTTGCGGATCTGTTCCGGGTCCTTGCTGAATGTCAGGCCCATCTGCAGCAGCAGGCGCGCCTTTTGCGGCGCCAGGTCTCCCGCGCCGATAATGCCGGGCGCTCCGGCGTCATAGTATCCTTCGCCGCCCGTGCGCGTTGCCGTGACAAAAAGAATGCCCTGATCAATGGCTTTCTTTCGTTCCGCAGTTTGCAGATACGAATTGTCGCCCGGTCCTTCGCCGGCAGTCACAATGCCTTTGGCGCCGCCGGCGACCAGGCCGGAGATAGTCGCGCCGGACGCTTCCACATAGGAATAGGCGATATCCACCTGCGCGAACTTGTCGGTAGATGTCCGGCTGAGGTCGAATGGTGTTTTCCAGGCTGCAGCGCCACATTGCAGGATGCGGGATGGTGCGCGCATCGGCCGAATATGGTCTTCATTCACCACGCCGAGCGGTCCATGCTGGCGGGAGCCAAAGGTGCTTGTGGCAAAGCCATCGGTCTTGACGACGTCGCGGGCCGCGAAGAACTGGTCATTCAGAAGCACCACAGTCCCGAAGCAGGTCGTCTTCTTGCTTGCGGCGAGCCGGATTGAGCTGAACAGATTGGTGTATGCGTCATAGGTAAAGGTGCCGTATTGATGCATTGCGCCCGTCACCACTACCGGTTTCTGGGACTGAACGGTCAGGTCAAAGAAATAGGCATCTTCTTCCAGCACGCTGGTGCCAGCGGTAACGACCACGCCGTCGACATCCCGCTTGGCCAATTGTGCGTCGATTTCCCGCGATATGTTGTAAAGCGTAGCGTTTTTGACCGCCGAGGATCCGCCCAGCCCGCCGGCATGAACGACCGAGACATTGGCAACTGCGGCGAGTTCCGGATACAGGTCGCTGAGGATTGTCTGGACGCCGCCTTGTACGCTGCCCTGGTAATGCAGATAGCTGATGCGGTCGCGGGCGCGTGCGGTAAGCGTGCCACCGGCGTCGATCACCACGACATGCGGCTTGCCGGGGGTGAATTTGGGGCCAAGATCGTTCATGGCGTAGGGGGGGGTAACAACGGTTTGTCGTTGTTCCGGCGGTGGCGCGGCAGCGTCCTGGGCAAGCACCAGGGTCGGTCCGGCAAGCGTCGCGATTGCTATGCTCGCCATAAAGCCCCTGCGGCAAGGCTTCGCCAGCCTTTTCATCCATTGAAGCATTGAACCAATCCCCTCCTGTTTCGCCCCGTAGGGACGAGGTGCTGCCGAGCGAAGTTCGATAGCGGCAAGCCTTGATCGCGTTCGCAAAACTGGCCGATCTTTATGGGCGGAGAGGAATTACCCTCGCGCCCGGCCGTTCCAGCCCGTACATCCGGGTTCGTCAATAGGTGTTGAAGTATTGCTGGATTTTCGTCCAGTCATGGGTTTTCGTCAGAGCCAGTTGCAGCAACAGGCGGGCCTTTTCCGGCGGCAGGTTGTCGCCATTCACGTCATGTGCCTTGGCGCGCGCAGGCACTTCCTGCACCCTGCCACCGCGTGTCCGCGTGGTGATGACAATGATGACTCCCTTGGCCTGCGCCCGCGTCATGGCCTTCGCCTGGCTGGGGGAGGGCACACCCGCGCCGTATCCGTCGATCACCAGACCCTTGGCACCATGCTGCACGGCCGCGTCGATGACATACCCCGGCGCGTCGGTGTAGGAGTAAAAAAGCTCCACCGGCGGAAGCTCCTTCAGGTCCGTCCCCGCAAACTCCGACTCCGTCGTGTGCTTGCGCACAGGTGCCCGATAGAACTTCACCTTGTCCGGGTCCGCGAAGCCAAGCGAACCTACGTCGAGGCCCTTGAACGTCTCCACGCGATACGCGCTGGTCTTCGTCACATCGCGCGCGGCGTTTATGTTCTGGTTCATGCAGTGCAGCACGCCCAGCCCCTTGGCATCGGGATCCGCGGCAACGCGCACCGCGTCGTACATGTTGAGCGGGCCGTCGCCGGAGATACCCGACCACGGACGCTGTGACCCGACAAAGACGATCGGCTTGTCGGTGTTGACAACGAGGTTCATGTAGAACGCAACCTCGGCCATCGTATTGGTGCCGTGAGTCACGACAAAGCCGTCGATGGTGGGGTCCTTCGCCAACTCGTTCAGCCTGTGCGCCACGCGCGCGATGTCACCGAATTTGTCTCCCCCTTTGCTGCGCATGTCTTCCGTCGTGACGCGCGCGACGTTCTGCAGCTCTGGAAGGTCGTGCAGCCAGTCTTTGGGATCGACCGGAGGGCCGTCCCCATAGTGCGTGAGGTTCATGCGGTCCTTGGCTCGCGAGGCAATCGTGCCGCCCATCGAAACGATCACGACATGCGGCAGTTTGGACTGGTCCTGCACGATGGGCGGCTGCCCGGCCGTGGGAATCTCCTGCGCCTGCGCGGATACGCAGTATACGAGGGGTAACATACAGGTAAGGAAAGCCAGAACTTTATTCATGCCAATCTCCTGATGGAACAAGCTCACGAAAACACGGAACTGTTCTCAGTATTCTTCAAACATTCGCTGAATTTCCTTCGGGTCGCTGGTCTTGGTCAAAGCAAGCCGCAGCAACATGCGCGACTTCTGGGCGTTGAGATTGTCCGCCGTGACCACGCCGCTCGCTACGTCATTCGGGGAGTTCAGGACGCGGCCGCTTCCCTTCCGGTCGCTCTGCGCGAAAACGACGCCCTTGGTGCGCGCGTCCTTTACCGCAGCCCTGTTGCCGGGCGAGCTGTCGTCCAGAACGACTCCCTTGGCCCCCGCAGCCACCACGCCGTCGATGCAGGCGCGGTCGCCTTCCTGGTAGCCGTAGCAGATATCGACCTTGGGCAGGTCGGTCAGGTTGTCGACGTCGAACTCCGACTTGTATGTATGCCGGTACAAAAGACGGCGGTAAAAAACGATTCGGTCTTCGTCCGCGAAGCCGATCGGACCAAGATCGCGCGTGTCGAACGTATTCACGCGCTCCGTGTTGGTCTTGGTCACATCACGCGCTGCCTGGATCTCTTCATTCAGCAGGATCATCACGCCGTTCTTGCGCGCTTCCGGATCGGCCGCCACGCGAATGGCGTTATAGAGGTTGAATGGGCCATCGCGGCTGATGGATGTAAACGGCCGCATCGCTCCGACAACCACCACGGGCTTGTCGGAGTGAATGACGAGATTCAGGAAGTAGGTCGTCTCTTCCATCGTCGCGGTGCCGTGCGTAACGACGGCCCCCGCGGTATCGGGCCGCGCCAGCCAGGCGTTGATCTGCTTGGCCAGCTTCAGCAGAATCTGGGTATTGATGCCGCCGCTTCCCGTCTCTGCTATCTCTTCATAGCTGAGGTCCGCAACCTTGGCAGCTTCGGGAAGATCCGCCAGCAGCTTGTCCGGCGGAATGGACCCGGCCTTGTAGGCGTATTGCAGGTCCCGATCGGAGGCATATCCGGAGATCGTGCCTCCTGTGGCGAAGATCCTCACCTTGGGCAGTTCCTGCGCGTCCGCGGATACTGCCGCACACGCGATCAGCAGGGCCATCAGACCATTTCGGGCCAATCTGCTGACAAATGGATTAAGCATGTTTTCTCCTTGGGGTCCCAACAAACGTACTATGCAGTTTCAATTCCGGCAGGAGCGGCATGCCGGCAGGCTATGGCGCCATGCTGAAATCTCCGACGGCGAGCCGACCGTAACAGCGGCGTGAACTGCTGAACCAACCGGACGGCAGCGCCATCCTGATCATGCGCATCATCCCATCGTCAGCAACGCAGCTACTCCTTCTTCACCTTCACCGGTCCGAATGCTGGCGGCGCCATGCGGTGCTTGGTTGCTTGTTCGTAGATCGACGACACCTTGATCACGATCGGCTCGTCGCCCGGGCCCGCCCAGAACGAGATCCCGTAAGGCATCGGGTGCTTCGCCGTCGTCTGCTCGGTGTCGTTGGCGACAGAACGATAACTGTCCTGCTTTTCGGTCAGTTCCATCTTGGGTTCGTACATGACGCTCTGGAATCCCGCGGGGACCGTGATCTCGGGAAGGCCCAGATCTGCGCTCAAGGGGAAGCGTCCCGTGGGGCGGTTGTTGACCTGGGGTTGGCCACCGCCGGCAACCAGGGTCGGAGGCACCGTGATCGTCGGGTTGACGAGAACATCGATGTTGTTTTCACGCATGACCTTGTCGATCACCATGCGCATGACGTCGCGCATCTTCATGCGCTGCGTGATGCCGCGTGAAGCAATGTCGAGTTCGTTACCCGTATTCTCCATCCCCACCTTTTGGTTTTCGTTGAACTCCTTGGTGTTGGCGTTCAAGGAGGTCCAATCGGTGATCCGGCTGTCGCCGCGCCGGATCAGATACTGCAACATCATCCATGAGAAACTGTCAGTCGCTGGCGACGCGCTGACGCTGCGAAGGTTGAGTGCATCGGAGAGCGGCACCTTGCCTTCGGCAAGCTTGGCGACGTAGTCGCGAGAACCGATATCCTGACCCGGCACGGCGAACATCAGCTTGTCCGACGGCTTCCCGCCGGCGTCATCTCCGCCGAAGCCATCGCCGCCGCGGGCGTTCGCGCCGACATGCTGGGTGAAGTATTCCGGCATATGGACCGGCAGGATCTCGGCCATGGCGTCCTGGAACGTGTACTTCATGTTGGGCACGTCCGGATCGTCGGGATATAGAGGGTCGTGGGATTCGACGATCGTGGCGCCGAGCTTGTCGCGCAGGACCTTCTTGATCTCCTTGTCCACCGCATCACTGACGGCTGAGTCGTTGGCGGCGTGCTTGACCATGAATTCACGCACGATGCCGATCCGCAGGCCGGCAAGCGGCTTGGCGGGATTCTTCGCATTGGCGTTCACGAAAGAACTATAGGGCGCTTTGGAAACCAGGCCTTTGGGCAGGGCCGTGTAGATGTCACGTGGATCGAAGTATCCCCGTTCCGGATCCCTGATAGATTCCAGCACGGTAGCCGCATCCTTGACGGTTTTGCACTGGATGCCGGCGCGATCGAGGTACGGCTCGTCGCCAATGGCGCCGCCGAAGGAGATCAGGCCTTTGGTGGTGACCATGGCGACCGTATTGGCGCGCCACGCCGGTTGACGGCAGGAGCCGCCGGTCTCTTCGCAGATGGAACAGGTCGCCAGGTTGCCGCCGACCGACATCGCCGATCCGGAACTGGAGCCCCCGGTCTCGCGTGCAGTGTCGTAGGGATTGCACGGCGCCCCTCCCCAGCCGCTGCGCGCGGCGCTCCCCCCAACATCGCGATGCGTGACCTTTGCCGCATTCGGCACCGGAGGATTGCCGGGGCCAGAATTGTATTCAGACAAGGTCGCCTTGGCGTAAATGATCGCGCCCTTGGCGCGCAGCTCGGCGACGACGGTCGCATCCTTGGGCGGCGCGTCGGTCGCATAATTGGTGTCGGACCCGCCAGTGCTGCGCATGTCACTGGTGTCGTAGACGTCCTTGAACGACATCACGGCGCAATACATGGGCATCTTCTTTAGGTCGGGATGGCGTCCATATTGCTTGTCGAGCTGGGCGGCGCGTTCGAGCGCGTCGGGCTGCTGACGGAATTTCTCGCA
Organism: uncultured Alphaproteobacteria bacterium; assembly: GCA_903857685.1. GTDB lineage: Bacteria > Pseudomonadota > Alphaproteobacteria > Micropepsales > Micropepsaceae > Rhizomicrobium. The sequence goes on along the minus strand of CAIOFO010000133.1, from coordinate 7,489 downwards.
AGCCGCCGGCGCGTTGGCGGGCAGCGGCTTGCCCGGAGGCGCATCAAAGGCGCCCTGGCATGTGACCGAGCGCTCGCCGCGGATATTCAAGGTGCCGAGCGCGTTGAGCTGGCCGGCATCCGGTAAGCCGACAATCATGCCGTATTGCTGCACGACCTTGGGATCGGAAGCCGTCGGCTCCATCCGTCCATATTCGAGCGGTATTCCTTTATACTTGTCGAGGTTCGGGAGGAGTTTGCTCACCGCGACCGTCTCAGTGGGGAATTTCAAAGGCGATCCGGCGCGAACCGTACCAAGCATGCTCGGCACCGGCTTGCCGTCGGCGGTCACCAGGGCCGTGCAGATGCCGTTGTAGGCCTTGGCGCGGTTGATATACGCCTGCACCACTTGCTGGCAGGTGGTGCTGCCGTCCTGGATCGCGGCCTGAATGCCCGCGATGCTGGTCTCTTCGACCTGAAACGCGAAGGCTGGAGCCGATAGGCCCGCAAGCAACACGCCAAGTGTTGCGATCCTTGTCAGACGCGAAGCGCGCGAAGTATTCACGATGATCCTCCGATTATCTACAAACCAAAATCGATTAACTGCGTACCGTGACATGCCGGCAGGCCTGTAACCTGCCGGCATGGTCCCCGATCACATTTTGAAGCGGATACCGGTCCGGAAAAGACGTCCGAGTCTGTCGTATAAGGGATTGCTGTTGCCCACGAAGAAATTATCCGGGTTGCTGTTTGCGATATTCTCGATACTCAGGAACAGTTCGATACCACTGAGGGCCTCGGACTGCGGACGGAGCGTCGTATTAAAGTCCATGTAGAACGCGGCCGGCATTGTGTTGTCATTGATCGTAAAGAGGGGCGCCGTGAGACTGGGGCAACCGGACGTGCACTGGGTGTACAGTCTGTTCCGCACGCCCGAACCGATACCCCGTCCCGTCCATGTCACGGCATAGAGGCCGGCGTCATACCCAACTGACAGATTATAGCTCCAATGCGGAACGCCGCCGCTGTTCGAACCGGAAGAATACGAGATGTTGCCTAGCGGATCGATGCTGGTCTGTTCCCATATATTGGTGGCAAGCCCGCGCAGAGTAACGGTGCCGGACCATGCGCCCCCGAAATCGGCCAGATCCTTCGTGTAACTGCTTTCCAGATCGAACCCGGCTTCCTTCATGAATGCCGTGTTGGCCGCCTTGACTGTGACAAGCGAAATATTGCCGCTCGCATCGCGCGTGATGAACGGGCAATAGGCCTGAACGCCGGCGTAACAGGCATTCACTTCGTTTTGCGCGCTGAGAGAGGAGATCACGTGGTTCATATCGATTCGGAAAAAATCCAGCGACACATTGAAGCCGGAGAACCAGTCCGGCGAATACACCACGCCAGCGCCCGACTGATTGGCCACTTCAGGCCGCAAGGCCGAATTGCCGAGAGTCGGCGTCAAGATGTTGGGGACTGATTGATTGTTGTGGAAGGGGTCGATGATGGCGCCCTGACCCACTCGGCCACCGGAATACAGATCGCCAAGGGACGGTGCACGAATGTCGCGCGAACGGCTCGCACGGATGCGGAGTCCTTCAAGCATCCCGGGCGCGTCGTATGTGGCGCCGATCTTGAAGGTCGTTGCCGTGCCCGACGAGCTGTAGCCGGTTTCACGGACGGCCAAATTGAGGTCCAATTCGTTGGCCCAGGAGTAATCCTTCGCCAGCGGGACAACCGTTTCGATAAAGCCTTCGGTGACGTGAACGCCACCGATGGCCGGATGATAGTTCCCCAGGAAGAAGCCATTGGCCAGGTCGGTCGGCGAAGACACCCCGTTAACGCTCTCGCCACGATGCTCTATGCCCGTGGACACGGATACGTCGCCCGCCCAGATGGAGAAGGGGTTGCCGCGCAGCACCCCGCCGAAGTTTTCCTGCTTGATGACCGTCTGCATTTGACTGGTGCCGCCCAAAGCATAGGCGATGGCGGTCGGAGTATTCATGCCGACGCCCATCGGATCATATGGGATACAGCCATCGGTCGGATTGGTGAGCGTGGAGGAGCAGATCGGATAGCCTGTCTTCGGATCCGTCACGACATTCGTCGCCTGTTTGAAAGTCGTGGGGACCGGACTGTTGACCGCCAGATCGTTCACCCGCTCAAGGCTGCGCGAACCGTAGACATTCCATGACCAGTTGCTGCCCAGCAGATCGAAGTCACCATTGGCGCCCAGGGCGTAATACCCCTTCTGGCGCTGGTTGGCGGGACCGGTCGCTCCGATATCGGTATTCAGCTGGCCCAGCGAAAATGACGTGATTTTCAGCGCCGTCATTCTCGCCTGCACCGCCGCGGGAATGAAGGGATTGCCGCTGTTAATGGTGACGAGTTGCCCCGACGTACAGCAATAACTTTTGACCTGGGCGTTCGAATACAGGAAATCGCCAAAGACTTCCAAGTGATCGGTTATGTCATAACTCAGCCGGCCAAAGAAATTCTGGCGATCAAGCCGGTCGTCCAGCGATGTGGTGTATTGTTCGCCGCTATCGGTGAGCGCCGGATATGTTTCCTGCCAGTCGCCGCCGATCATGAAACCGTTACCGCTATTAAGCGCGCCGTAATTAAAGTTGCGCGGCGTACCGCCGGGGCCGAAATCCGTTCCGATGAGCGCCGTATTTCCGATCAGGCCGCCGGGCGTATAGAGACCGCTGCCGACCTGGCGCGTTACGGTATAAAAGGGTTTGCCATTGGTGGCGGTATAGCCAGGGGTGGCGATCATGTCCCAACCGTTATTTCTTACCCAACTCCTGACGCTGCCGTGCAAAATGCCGTTGGTATGGGCTTCGGATCCGCTCAGCAGCAAATGCCCCCGGCCGCCCAGGAAACGGAAGCCCCCCGTCAGGTTTCCCGTATATTGAAGGTCGTCGCCATAGGTGGTCACGCCGCCCTGCAACGACCCCTTCACGCCCGTATAGTCCTTGTTCAGAACGTAGTTCACGACGCCTGCAAGAGCATCCGATCCATACTGCGCGGAAGCGCCGCCGGTGACGATATCAACGCGCGATACGAGCGCGTCCGGAAATTCATTGGTATCGACCTCGCCGGCAGTGGAGGCGCCGCTTTCGGAGGATGGGCCCACCCGCATGCCGTCGAGCAGAACCAGGGTGCGGTTGTTGCCCAACTTGCGCAGGTTGAGGGCGGCGACACCGCCATTGCCGTCGCTGACGCTGTTACCCGAGCTTCGCGGACCCGTGCTACCCGCCAAGGCCGGCAGCTTGTCGAGGTAATCCGACAAATTCGCTGGAGCGGAGGCCTGAATATCGTCTGCACTGAGCACCGTCAAAGGCGTGGGCGAAGAGTAACCACTACGCTTAACCTGCGTGCCGGTGACGACGACCTGCTCGATCGGCTCCGCTACGGTCTGGGGCGCACTGGTCTGCGCATAGGCCGCCTGGCCGCTCAGAAATGCCAGCACCGAAACGCCCAAAAGAAACTTACTCTTACTTCCCCACTCGTTACGCGACATGCTCCAACTCCTGGTTGCTCTGATTACTGAACAATCCAGGGCGTTCTTTCCCTTGACTCAGATGTTGCCGGCAATTTTACGAAACGCCACCCCTTTGTCTTAAAAGTAGACAACGCAAGCAGCGTGCCAGTTTGAACATCCGATAGCGCGGGAGCAGCCGAGCAGGTCTGTGCCTCATTTATGTGCGGCCAGACAAAAAATAATCTTCAGTTTTGCATTCAAATTATTTGTGACTGGTCGTGATGCCTATGAATTCATCAATGACCCTGTTCCGGCGCGCGCGGAGTCGAAGCCTCGCGCCATGAGGCAAGGCGGCGAGAACTGACTAGAACTATTGCATCCTGCTTTCAGTTTTGATTAATCGTTGCGCAACGTCATCCAGGTATGCCCGCATTCTTCTGCAATCCGACGCCAATAATGTTCGAACTGAATTCAGGCGACGCAGGCGCGTGAGAAAATGCGAATGAGACCCTCACTTCAATTTTTCGCCGGCTGGGAGATTTGCACCTTAATCGCATGCTGATAGAGCCAAACGCCGACGATACGGTGCCGGCTCGGAGTAAGCCGATGGCGCACCAGCGCGGCAACGGGCAACACACATCGGCTTTCATGGCGCGACGCAACATTAAAATACTAAAGTAGTTATTCACCGCATTTAAATTCGGTGTGGATCTGATCAGGGAAATATAAAAACTTAACCCTGACCCACGACTGCTGTTCGAGGCCGCATTAAAACTGTACTGGGAAGGCTCAAGCGGGACGCTGCGCCGATCATGGTGCTCAGCGGGGCAGGCGTGTTGATCTCCGCAACCGTCACTTAATTTAAGGGCTGGATCGTCGGTGTGAACCAATTACGCCTATAGAAGCTTCTCAGAGTATATGACGATTCCACCCAGACGCTCATTTGAGCGAAACCAAGGGCGGACTTTCCAACTCAGCCAATCCAGGGTTCTTCCACTTGGCTTGAACGGATCGGTCGCCGCACTTATCGTCTCGCCACGCCGATACGCAGGCGGCGGATCGTCTTCAGGTCGAACGCCTTGTGCATCGGGACGTCTGTACCATCGCTTTGCCGGGCTGCAGCGGCCACCGGCTGTGCCGCATTGGCGTCGGACCGTCCTGACCAGCTTTCAGACAGCCGTAACGTTTCAACCGGTCAGGGGCCGCTTGTTCGCAGCCTTGGCCGCGGCCCACTCGAACTCCTTGGCGGTACCACGCATGATTTCACTATAATAGGGATTGGCTGTTTCAGCGGCACATTTGCGCCAGTGGTTGGCCAAATCCAAGAGCATCTCAGAATGAGCGTCTTCACGGGGTAGAACTGTATTCATTGCGGCCAGCCTGTCGCCTTACCGATCATGGCTGCCATATTCCCCCCCTCGGCGCCCGGCGCCTTGATTTGAATCAATGTCCATAAGCCTTAAAGCGCCTAAGTAACCAATGGACTCGGGAGAAGGGGCGTGGGTGCAATCGTGAACGGCGAAAGAGCCGCTCCCGGTGCTGTGCCTCGCAACCAATTTTCCGTGAGCTCAAAGCCGATAACACTATCGGCACGTTCGAAGTGCCTGGAGCGGGTGATGGGGTCGGCTGGCGCGCCAGCATCAGCGTGGTGCGCGCATGGCAAACGAACGCCGCGCCTGGCAGCCTGTATGTAAGCGTTGGGAGCAGTAAACATGGTAGATCAGTTCCACCTGCCCAGTTCGGTCTTGTTCAATTACAAGGATATAGACCGTGAACATCAAAATCTCATTGATATCCTCAACAGAATCTATGGAGCATTTGGTGAAGATAATGAAATCCGGAGCCTAGACGTCAAGGCGAAGGTCGCGGAATTGGAAAATGCAATGGCCGTGCACTTCGGCCACGAAGAGCAGGAAATGTTGGATACGGGCTTTCCGGGGTTGGCCGCGCATCGAACCCATCATGCCGCAGCACTTGCCAAAGTTGTCGCGATTGTAACCAGCGTTCAATCGCGCCAATCCGTGAAGCGAGCCGTGGTGACAGCTCTGTTTGAGCCGCTCCTGGAAGAACTCTTTCGCCAGGATGTAAAATTCAAGAGATTTCTTGATGAACGCAATCCCTGATCCGGACAAAACTCCTTTGGCAGCAAGATGGAATTTGGATCCGTTCCTTGTGGAAGTTCGCGAGTTCTCCTGAATTTCATACCGAGGCGATTCTTCGAACGAAAAATATCCCAGGAATCACGGTTGGCATCATTTGCGCCGTTTTTGCGCCGGCCGCGATGCTCACCTTGCCTCGCGTGCCGTATCAAAGCCTGTTAGACACGATGGAGACATCCACAGGCTGTTGACTGCAGAAGGCGGCGATCATGGACCCCGTAAGTGGTGCACTTGGCCCCGATGAAATCTGGAAGTTGCCGGCAGCCCAGCTGCTTGTGCGGCTGCAGGCGACCCCGGCCGGCCTTCATGCTTCGGACGTGCAATCGCGGCTGACGACTTTTGGGCCCAACGACGCCGCCAACGTCAAGCGGTCGCCGCTGTGGCTGCAATTCCTCGCCCGCTTCCGCAGTCCGCTGGTCATCATCCTTCTCGTGGCGAGCGCGTTGTCCGCAGCGACGGGTGACACCGCGAGCTTTTTTATCGTTGCGGCCATTATCACGGTCAGCATGACGCTGGATTTCATCCAGGAAGTCCGCGCCCAGAATGCGGTTGAGGCGCTGCGCCGGTCGGTTGCGGTTCAGGCAACCGTGCGGCGCGACGGGGCAAAGCTCTCGGTGCCGATCGACCAGCTGGTCCCGGGTGACATTGTCGAACTGATCGCGGGCGATCTGGTTCCGGCGGATGCCCGGTTGCTCGAAAGCCGCGACCTGTTCGTCAACCAGGCTCTTCTGACGGGTGAGCCGTATCCGGCCGAGAAACTGGCCGGCGATATCGCGTCCGGCGCCGAAAATCCCGCCGGAGCGTCGAACGCCGTATTCGCCGGCACCTCGGTGATCAGCGGCACCGCAACGATCGTCATCTGCCGGACCGGGGGCGGGACCGCGCTCGGCAATCTGGCAACCAGCCTGGCGGAAAAGCCGCCGGCCACCGCCTTTGAAGTCGGCATCCGCCATTTCGGCCTGCTGATCATGCGCTTCACCGTGTTGATGGTGTTGTTTGTTCTGGTGGTGAATATCTATTTCCACCGGCCGGTGCTGGAATCGCTGATGTTCGCGCTGGCGCTTGCGGTCGGGCTGACCCCAGAGCTGCTTCCCATGATCGTGACAGTGACACTCGCACGGTCGGCGATGGCGCTGGGCAAGAAAAAGGTAATCGTAAAACGACTCTCTGCAATCCACGATCTCGGCGCCATGGACGTGTTATGCACCGACAAGACCGGCACCTTGACGGAGGCCACCATCAAGCTGGTCCGGGCGATTGACGGCAGCGGCGCCGAAAGCCAGCGTGTCTATGTCAATGCCTTTATCAACAGCAAGTTTGAAAGCGGCATGAAAAGTCCGCTCGACGATGCGATCCTTGCCGCCCGGCCGTTCGACATGACCGGCTGGAAAAAGATCGACGAAGTCCCCTTCGATTTCGAGCGCCGGCGTGTTTCCGTCCTTGTCGAACACGAAGCCAAGCGACGATTGATCGTCAAGGGTGCGCCGGAGGACCTTCTGCGGTTGTCCGGCCATTATGAAGGGGCAGACGGAGCGGAGCAGCCGCTCGACGCGGAGACGCGCCATGCGTTCGAGGCCACTCTGGATGCGCTGGGAGGGCAGGGATTTCGCGCACTCGGCATAGCAAGCCGTCTGGTCGATGAGAGCCACGAGACCGCCGCCATCACCGACGAGTGCGATCTGATTTTTTCCGGCTTCGTCGTATTCCTCGACCCCCCAAAAGCAAGTGCCGGGGCCACGATAAAGTCCATGGCGGCCGCCGGCATCACCGTGAAGGTGCTGACGGGCGATAACGAACTTGTGACCCGCCATGTCTTTACGGAGATCGGTATCCCGGTCACGGGGGTGCTCACGGGTGAAGTCCTGGCG
>CAIOFO010000132.1 GCA_903857685.1 uncultured Alphaproteobacteria bacterium | reverse complement strand
GCAAGCTTTTCCGCTTTTCCATCGTAGTCAAAGATACCTCCGCAGTTGCTCGCCACGACCGGAAAGGTCGGCGATACGATTGGCGACGGCGTTGAGGCGTTCGGCTTCCATGACTGTTCCTGCGCGGGGCGAAAGGGTAAATTATACGCGCTGCGCACCGCGGCTTCGGCATCGGCGGCTGGCCGGTAGGGCAATCGCACGAGCGCAGGAAACACCTTCTCCTCCCCCTTGCAAGGGGGAGGTCGGGAGGGGGATGGGGAGGAAACGGATATTCCGCAGGCGTTCCACCGCCTGTTTACCCCATCCCCACCCCAGCCCTCCCCGTGACGGGGAGGGAGTTGGCGGTTCATGCGATTGCCCTGGGATGGCCGGAACGTCGCTGCAAACGCTATGTGATAGCCTTTATCTTTTCCCTCCCGGGTCCGCTGCAATGTCCGAGATGATGTTCTACGAGCGCGTCGTGGCGCTGAACGACCAGGCCCACGCCGGGTTGAAGGTTCGCCCCGCAAGCAGTTTCGCCTATGCCGCGCGGACCAATTCGGTGCCGCTGCTGGCCAGGGAGTTCTTCGAGGCGGCGCGCGAATATCCGATCGTGTTCACGCGTGGCGAGACGGGTCCGGTGCCGGCCGCCCTGCTCGGCCTGCGCGAAGCCGAGAACCTGTATGTGGACCGCGACGGCAAGTGGGACGCCCGCTATATTCCGGCTTTCGTTCGGCGCTACCCCTTCGTGCCCGGCAAGGGCGCGCAGGGCGAACTGCTGGTCTGCATCGACGAGGCGTCGCCGTGCTTCGACACCGAGCAAGGCGAGGCCCTGTTCGTGGCGGGCAAGCCGGCCGCGCACCTCGAGCATGCGATGAAGTTCCTTGCGGAGTTTCACCAGGCGACTGCCGCCACGGAACTGATGGGGCGTCGATTGCAGGATCTGGGCCTGTTGCGGCAGGCGGATTCGGTGGCGCAACTCAACGACGGCAGCCGGTTCCGCCTCAACGGCCTCAACGTCGTGGATGAGGTCAAGTTGCGTGCGCTGGACAGCGATGTGGTCCTGGAACTGTTTGCCAACGGTACCCTGGCGGCCGTCTATGCCCATCTCATGTCCCTGGGCAACCTCGGAGCGCTGGTCGATCGCCTGGGTCGGCGCGGCACCGGCGACAGCGGCGGCAAGGTGGCCGGCACGCCCTGATTCGTCGCGCGTTGGCCGCCCAGGCGCGCCGAATCGCCCGCCCGGCGCGGGGCGTCAACCGGGCGGGAAATTTCCGCTATCATTGGAATTTCCCGCAGCAGCATTTCCATGGCCAAATACGTTTTCGTTACGGGCGGTGTCGTGTCCAGTCTGGGCAAGGGGATAGCCGCCGCCAGCCTCGGTGCCATCCTCGAATCGCGCGGCATCAAGGTTACCCACCTCAAGCTCGACCCCTACATCAACGTTGACCCCGGCACCATGTCGCCGTTTCAGCATGGCGAGGTGTTCGTCACCGAGGACGGTGCCGAGACCGATCTCGATCTGGGCCACTACGAGCGCTTCACCAGCGCGAAGATGGGCAAGCGCAACAACTTCACCACCGGCCAGATCTACGAGTCGGTGATCAAGAAGGAGCGCCGCGGCGAGTACCTGGGCAAGACCGTCCAGGTCATCCCCCACATCACCGACGAGATCAAGATCTTCATCAAGCGCGGTGCCGAAGGCGCCGACGTGGCGATCATCGAGGTCGGCGGCACGGTGGGCGACATCGAATCGCTGCCCTTCCT
>CAIOFO010000131.1 GCA_903857685.1 uncultured Alphaproteobacteria bacterium | reverse complement strand
GCGGCGAATTCGAGGAGCGGTTGAAGGCCGTGCTGAACGAAGTCACCGGGGCCGCGGGCAGCGTTATCCTGTTCATTGACGAGATGCATACTCTTGTCGGGGCCGGCAAGGCCGACGGCGCCATGGATGCCTCGAACCTGCTCAAGCCCGCTTTGGCGCGCGGCGAACTGCACTGCATCGGCGCCACCACGCTGGACGAATACCGCAAATATGTCGAAAAGGACGCCGCCCTGGCGCGGCGCTTCCAGGCCGTTTTCGTGGGCGAGCCCACGGTCGAGGACACGGTTTCGATCCTGCGCGGCCTGAAAGAGAAATACGAACTGCATCATGGGGTGCGGATCACCGATTCCGCCATCGTTGCCGCGGCGCAGTTGTCCAACCGCTACATCACCGACCGGTTCCTGCCTGACAAGGCGATCGACCTGATGGACGAGGCGGCCTCGCGCCTGCGCATGCAGATCGATTCCAAGCCGGAAAAACTCGATGAACTCGACCGCCGCATCATGCAGCTCAAGATCGAGCGCGAAGCCCTGAAGCGCGAGAGCGATGCCGCCAGCCGCGACCGCCTGGTCACGCTGGAAAAGGAACTGGGTGAGCTGGAAGACGAATCCGGCGTGCTGACCGCCCGCTGGCTGGAGGAAAAGAAATCCGTCTCGGATGTCCAGGGACTCAAGGAAAAGCTGGATGCCGCGCGCCAGGATGTCGAGATTGCGCAGCGGCGCGGCGATTTCGCCAAGGCCGGCGAGCTGACCTATGGCGTGATCCCCGACCTGGAGCGCAAGCTCAAGGCGATCGAGGGCAAGAAGGACGAGGCCCTGGCTTCGGAAGTCGTCACGGCGGAAAATATCGCGCAGATCGTGTCGCGCTGGACCGGCATTCCAGTGGACCGGATGCTGGCAGGCGAGCGTGAAAAACTGCTGCAGATGGAAGAGAGCCTGCAGAAGCGGGTGATCGGCCAGGAGGAAGCGGTGCGCGCCATCTCCAACGCGGTGCGCCGCGCCCGCGCCGGATTGCAGGATCCCAACCGCCCGATCGGCTCGTTCCTGTTCCTGGGCCCCACCGGCGTCGGCAAGACCGAATTGACCAAGGCACTGGCCGCTTTCCTGTTCGACGATGATGCCGCCATGGTGCGCATAGACATGAGCGAGTTCATGGAAAAACACGCCGTGGCGCGGCTGATCGGCGCTCCGCCGGGCTATGTCGGCTACGAGGAGGGCGGCGTCCTAACCGAGGCGGTGCGGCGGCGGCCTTACCAGGTGATCCTGTTCGACGAGGTTGAAAAGGCGCACAGCGATGTCTTCAACGTGCTGCTGCAGGTGCTGGACGATGGCCGCCTGACCGACGGGCAGGGCCGCACCGTGGATTTCCGCAATACGGTGATCATTCTCACCTCCAATCTCGGCACTGAATTTCTCTCGACCGGTGAAGACGGCAATGAAAAGCAGGCCCGCGCCCTGGCGATGCAGGCGGTGCGCGGTCATTTCCGGCCCGAATTCCTCAACCGGCTGGACGAGATCATCCTGTTCCACCGCCTGACGCGGGGTGACATGGACAAGATTGTGGAGATCCAGATCGGGCGCCTGGACAAGCTGCTGGCCGACCGCAAGATCGAGATCAGCCTGGACAAGAAGGCCACTGATTGGCTGGCCAATGCCGGTTACGACCCGGTTTATGGCGCAAGGCCGCTCAAGCGCGCCATCCAGCGCCGCCTACAGGATCCGCTGGCGCATTTGCTGCTGGAAGGCAAGATTGCCGACGGCGCCAAGGTAAAGGTGAGCGCCAGCAAGACCGGGCTGGTCATCAATGGCCAGGAATTCGCCGCTGCCGCGGACGAGCTCAGCGAAGCCATGCCGGCCAGCGCGACACTGAACTAGGCGTTCACCACTTCCTTGGTGATGACGTCGAAGCGCAGCAGTTTGGCTTCGCCGAACGCGGTGGAGATCGCGGCGTCGGTGGCGTCGCGGCCCCGCGCGATCAATATGCGGCCGATGCGCGGCGCATTGTGGCGTGCGTCCAGCGTGTGCCAGGCGCCGCCGAGATAGACCTCGAACCAGGCGCTGAAATCCATCGGCGAGGGATCCACCGGAACACCGATATCGCCCAGATAGCCGGTGCAATAGCGCGCCGGGATATTCATGCAGCGGCACAGCGTGATCGCCAAATGGGCGTAGTCGCGGCAGACGCCTTTGCGTTCGGCGTGGCCTTCGGAGGCCGTGCGGTCGGCGCGGGCATGCTCGTAGCCGAAGGTGATGCGCGCATGAGTATAATTGAGAATCGCCTGGGCCCGCGGCCAGCCCGGCGGAATCTGGCCGAAAAGCTTCCAGGCTTCGGTGGCCAGCCGGTCGGTGTCGCAATAGCGGCTGCCGAGCAGAAACATCAGGACATCGTCGGGCAAGTCGTCCACTTCGGCCTGTCCGGCGCCCCAGGGCATCGATTCCTGCACGCCGCTATCGCGGATGGTGAAGTGGTTGGACAATTGCAAAATTCCGGCCGGCGCCACCAGTCTGGTGCCGCGATTGCCGAAGCTGTCGAGGTAGGTGCGATACGGTACCGGGGGCGTGACTTGCAGCTTGCCAGGCGTTTCCAGGTCCGGTTTGCGTTCCGGGCGCACGTCGAGCATCAGCAGCATCGGCGTGGGCGCCTTGCATTCAAACGCAATCTCGAAACCGGCCTGTATTTTCAAAGGTCACTGGTGTTGGGGGCGCTGAATCGTAATGCATGGAACCCTAGCATGTTCCCGCGCGGCGTGCCTGCCTCGGATTTGTGCAATTATGCGCTACCTTGATTTTGCCTGGCGCAGATCGGCGGCATTGTCCGCCACCTTGGTTTCCAGCGGCGTGGACGCCAGCAGCTGGTCCATCTTGAGGCGCTGCTGCAGATAGCTGCGCAGTTCAATCCCCGCCAGTAGCCGTCCACCGGCGACCTTTACCGTCAGCGGATTGACCTGGGTGCCGTTGATTCGAATTTCATAATGCACATGCGGCCCGGTCGCCAGTCCGGTCATGCCGCTATAGGCGAAGACCTCACCCTGGCGCACCTTGGCGCCGCGGCGCATGCCGGCTGCAAAGCGCGAGAGATGGCCATAGGCGGTTGCATAGCCATTGCTGTGGTTGATCACCACGAAATTGCCATAGCCATTGGCCCAGCCCATGAAGTTAATGGTGCCGCCGCCCGCCGCCATCACCGGGGTGCCGGTGGGCACGGCGAAATCCACGCCCTTGTGGGCGCGGGTGTAACCCAGGATGGGATGGAAGCGCGATCCGAAGCCCGATGAAATGCGGGCGCCGTCCACCGGGGTCTTCATCAGCATGCCCTTGGCGGACTGTCCCTTGGCGTCGAAATATTCCGCCGCTTCGTCGCCCTCGGGGGCGTAGCGATAGAGCGTTACGTCCTTGCCGCCCAGTCGCATCCGCGCATAGGAGATGTTGCCGATCTTCGCGGGCTGGCCCTGGGGCGTGTAATAATAGTCGTAATAGACCTCGAAGGAGTCACCCGGCTGCAGGTCGCGCTGGAAATCAACCTTGTAGGAGAACATACGGATCATCTCGATCACGATGTCGGCGGGAATGCCCGCCTGCATGCCGGCAAGATAGAGGCTGGAATCGATGGTGGCGCCGGCGCGATGGTGATGCACTTCCAGGGTCTTCTGGACATTCTCGGCGGTGAAGCTGCCGTCGGTGGCCCGGGTGATGGTGATGTCCTGCTCGATGGTGGGCGAGAAATGCAGCGACAGCAGCCGCGCGATGGGCTGGGATGTGCCCGCCGTGGCGCCGGCATCGCTGTCTTCTTCCACCGGCACGGTTACGGGCTTGTGATTGACCATGACCACGGTGGTCTTGGGCGCAGGCGGGGCGCCGCTGGCGTCAATGGTCGGCGCGACATTGTAGGTAATGTCGAAACTCATTCCGGCCTTGAGCTGGCGTGGATTGAAATTGCGGCCCAGGGCGGCAATGGCGCCATTGGCGTCGGTGGCCGACACTCCGACATCTTCCATTGCGCCCGCCAGTGTGTCGCCCGAATCCAGCGTGACGGTGCGGGTTTCGACGCCGGGAGTGGGATTGGCTTCGGTCTGGTCCTGGCTTTGCGGTGTGGCGAATTGCGGAGCAATCGACGCCAGTTGGCCGCCGCCGCCGGAGCGCACCAGCTTGAGGAACAATTCATAGGGCAGGGACGTATGACTGGGCCTGGTGGAGCTTCCGGGCAGCGGCACGGTGCCTACCGCCATCCAGCCGATGGCGCCCGCCACCAATATCGTCAGGGACGAGGAAACCAGCGCCCAGCGGCCATCGGTGGTGGCAAGCCTGGCGCCAAGCCGGCGGGTACGATCCCGAAAATTTGAGCGCGCGCGATACGGGTCCAATTCGGTTCCTGTCATTCCGGGAGCGGCAGGCCTCCACCGCGCCGCATGCCACCCCGGCGTGCGTCCGTTTATGATTAAGCCCCATGCCTTACTGGCCCGTCAACCCCACAACAGGTTGTTCTTATTGATAGATTAAGTGATTCCAACCTTGAGCCGCAGCCCCTCGCTTTATGCTCGGGGCGTTCGTCGCTCGAAATGGTCCACTGGACCATTTCGTATGCCTTTGGCAAACCGCTCATCACCATGCGCCCCCTCCCGCGATTCCTGGCCGTCATCCTGATTTCACTGCCGGCGGCCCCCGCATTTGCCTGGGCGCCGCTTGGCCATCAGGTGGTGGCCGCGATTGCGGTGCGGCATCTGACGCCGGCGGCACGGACGCAGGTGGCGGCGCTGCTGGGCGGCGAGGCTGGCGCCATGATGGTGCTGGATTCCAGCTGGGCCGACGAAATCCGGGGCGACCGGCCCGACACCGGCGCCTGGCATTACGTCAATATCGAGATCGGATCCGGCGGTTACAACGCGGCCCGCGATTGTTCCGGCGGCGATTGCGTGGTGGCGCAGATCGATCGTGATGCGGGCATCCTCTCCGACAGACGTGCTTCCCGAACGGCGAAAGTGGAAGCGCTGCGCTTTTTGATCCATTTTGTGGGGGATGTGCATCAACCGCTGCATGCCGCCGACCGCCACGACAAGGGCGGCAATGACATCAAGCTTCGCCGGCGCGGCCAGCGCCTCAGCCTGCACCAGATCTGGGACCAGGACGTGGTCCTGGCCTTGGGCCAGGATTCGCAGCGCATCGCGGCGCAGGCAGATACATCGCTGTCGCCGCAGCAGGAACAGCAAATCAGCCGCGGCACTGCGACGGACTGGGCCAATGAAAGTTTCGCGCTGGCGGGAGGGGAGATATATGCGCGTCTGTCGCAAAATGGCCGGGTGGATTTGCCGGGCAATTATGCCGCCCAGGAAAGCGGCGTGGTGCGGCTTCAACTCGCCAGGGCAGGCTTGCGGCTGGCGGCGCTGCTGAACCGGATCTTTCGCAGGCCGCTCGCTCAAGCTCGCGGCGTTCGACTTCATTCGCATGTCCACTGGACATGCTCACGCGCTAAGCGCGCCGCAGCCTCACTCGCTGGCCATGATGGCATTGCGGACAACAGGATAGATTTGGGTCGCCCAGCGGGTGCCGGAAAACACGCCGTAATGGCCGACGCCGGCCTGGACATAGTGTTTCTTCCGGAACGGTTTGATGCCGGGCGTCAGGTCATGCGCCGCCACCGTCTGACCCACAGAGCAGATATCGTCCTTTTCGCCTTCCACCGTCAAAAGCGCGGTCTTGCGGATGGCGGCCGGGCTAACGGGATTGCCGCGATAGCGGAACACGCCGCGCGGCAGGTGATATTCCTGGAAAACCTTCTGGACCGTCTCCAGATAGAATTCGGCCGGCAAATCCGAGACGGCAAGATACTCGTCATAGAATTTCTTGTTGGCGTTCGCCTTTTGCTCCTCGCCGCGCAGCAGATGGCCGTAAAGGTCGACATGGGCGCGCCAATGGCGCGGCAGGTTCATCGACATGAAAGCCGAAATCTGCAGGAAGCCGGGATAGACCCTGCGTCCCGCGCCGGCATAGCGCGACGGCACGGTGGTGATCAGGTTCTTCTCGAACCATTCCAGCGGATATTTGTTGGCCAGCTTGTTGACCTCGGTGGGGTTGACCGAGGTGTCCACCGGGCCCGCCATCAATGTCATCGAGCGCGGGCTGGCGCGGTGACCGGTTTCGGCCATCACCGCCACCGTGGCCAGCAGCGCGGCGCAGGGCTGGCACACCGCGACCACATGCGTGCCGGGGCCGATCTTGTCGAGAAATTTGATCAGCGTGTCGATGTAATCGTCCACCCCGAAGCGGCCATCCGCCAGGGGAACATCGCGGGCGCTTTTCCAATCGGTGATATAGACATCGTGATCGGCCAGCATGGTGCGGGCGGTGGGGCGCAGCAGAGTGGCGAAATGCCCCGCCATCGGCGCCACGATCAGCACGCGCGGTTGGGGCTGGTTGGTCTCCTTGCGGAAATGCAGAAGATTGCCGAACGGCGTGTCCAGCGCTATTTCCTCGGTCACCGGAACGGTGCGGCCTTCGACCACCGTATCGTCAATCTCATAGCCGGGCCGCTCATGGGCCAATTGGGCCCGCGAGGCGATTTCGGCGCCCGCGGCGATGCCTTTGAGGAAGTAATTGGCCGCCGGACCGAACTGGGTGTCGTCCAGCATGGCCTTGGTCATGCCGGCCAGCGCCCGGAGCGGCGCCAGGAAGTCCGACTGCGCCTGATAGGCGTCATACAGCATGCCGAAAATCACCCCAGGCCGACGCAAAAGCGGCTTTTTCCAATTATTTGGGCCGCCCCCCAAAAAGACTAGTGCATTTTATGTTGCAGTGCGAAATAATTCTCTTGCGGATTCCAAAAAGGGGGTATGAGGCGTGAGCGCGGTTCTGACGATCTCAAGCAAGAACTACTCCTCCTGGTGTTTGCGCGGCTGGCTGCTTTGCCGCATGGCGGGCCTGGATTTTGAGGAGGAAATGCTGGACGCCAGCGACGCCTCCGCCCGGGCGGAATTGCTCCTGCTGTCGCCGTCCTTCCTGGTGCCGGCACTGACCCATAACGGAATCAAGGTGTGGGACACACTGGCGATCGCCGAATATCTCAATGAGACTTTTCCCGCGGCCGGCCTGTTGCCCAAGGACGCGGCTGCGCGCGCCCATTGCCGCGCGGTTTCCGGGGAAATGCATTCCGGTTTCACCAATCTGCGCTCGGCGCTGCCGATGAACCTGAAATCGCATTACCCCGGCTTCAAGGTCTGGGCGGGTGCCCAGGCCGACATAGACCGCATTGTCACGATCTGGCGCGATTGCCTGAAAAAATATGGCGGGCCCTATCTGTTCGGGGCCAAGCCGACTTTGGCCGACGCCATGTATGCGCCGGTGGTGACGCGGTTTCAGACCT
Organism: uncultured Alphaproteobacteria bacterium; assembly: GCA_903857685.1. Lineage (GTDB taxonomy): Bacteria > Pseudomonadota > Alphaproteobacteria > Micropepsales > Micropepsaceae > Rhizomicrobium. Next base: position 17,454 of record CAIOFO010000131.1, on the reverse strand, counting down.
ACGACGTCAAGCTGGACCGCGCGGCCCAGGATTATTGCGACATGATCCTCAGTCTGCCGGACATGCAGGAATGGATCGAGGCCGGCAAGGCCGAGCCTGCCGCGGTGGAAGAGCTGGAAGCGGAATTCTAGCTTCGTCTACTTCTTGTAATAGTCGCCCAGATAGACTTTCGACGCCGCTTCATCCTTGATGGGCGTGATCTTGTCGGGATCGATCCGCACCATGATGTAGTCGATGTGATCATCGATATGGGTGAAAAGGTGGCCGGTGCCGGCGGGAATGACCACGACATCGCCCGCCTTTAAATTGTAGGTGACGCCGCCATCAATATCGTCGCCATTGTTGCCAGGGCCGTTGTAGAGCCGCACGGTTTCCTCATCGGCGGGACGGCGCTGCTTGTTGGTCAGCCGGGGTCCCAGCTTCAACGAGGCGGTGCCGTCAATGATGTGATAAACCTCGCTGACCAAGTCATGTTCGGCCACCGCATGGGCGCCGGGCTTGTCCAGCTTGCCGCGATGCTCCACGCCCAGCGCGATATGGACCTTGCCGATATCGATATCGCGGTCCTGCTGGTCGACCTTGTGTTCCTTGTAGGCCTTGTCCATGTAGCCCTGGATTTCTTCCTTGGGGATGTAGGTCCCCTCGCACATGTTGCAGCTGGGATCGGGATTGTTGTTGGCGCTTTGTGCCATCGCCGGAGCCGCAAGACATCCCGCCGCCGTCACTGCCAAAATGATCTTCCGCATGCTTTCCACCCCGAATTTTTTTGTTGATTGCCGGTTTGCGGCCGCGTGATCCTATCAGGCGGAAGCGATTTCCGCCTCGGCTGCGGCAAGCTTCTGGACTGCGACATAATCGGTCTTGCCGGTCGCGAGCACCGGGATATCCGGAATAATGAGGATTTTCCGTGGGATAGCCAGCTCCGAAACCCCGTGATTCTGGGCCCAGGCGATCAATTCCATGCGCCTTGCCTGCGGTGCGTCGGTCACCAGCATGATCTGTTCGCCCTTGCGGCCATCCGGCAGGGCGACGGCAGCGTGGCGGTTGTCGGGCCAGAGCGCGGCGGCGCAATTCTCCACCACGCCAAGGGAAACGGTTTCGCCGCCGATCTTGGCGAAGCGCTTCATGCGGCCGCGGATGGTGACGTATCCGTCCTCATCCAGGCTCACCACATCGCCGGTTTTGTACCAGCCGCCGGGCGGCGGTTCGATCCCGCCCGTCTGGTCCGCAGCAAGGTAACCCAGCATCACGTTGGGGCCTTTCACGTAGAGCAATCCGGCATTGGCAATGCCCTCTACCGGTTCCAGCCTCGCCTGCATGCCCGCCATCAGCCGCCCCACCGAGCCGGGGCGGTTGGCCTCGATCTGGTTGGCCGCCACCACCGGGGATGCTTCGGTGACGCCGTAACCTTCCAGGATCTCCATTTCATATTTGCGGCGAAACAGGGCGCGGGTCTCATCGCGCACCCGTTCGGCGCCGCACACCGCCAGCCGCAATGAGGCCAGGTCTTCCTTCTCGCCCACCCGGGCATATTGATTGATGAACGTATCGGTGGAGAGCAGGATTGTGGCGCCGGTCTGGCGAATGCGATGGACGATCTCGCGCGGCTGCAGCGGCGTGGGATGGCAGACCACTTTGACGCCCGCGATCAGCGGCAGAAGAATGCCGACATTCAGGCCGAAACAGTGAAAGGCGGGCAGGGGATTGAACAGGATGTCGCTGTCGTAAAGGTCAATATGCGCCCGCACCTGGGCCACATTGGCCAGGAGATTTTCGTGGCTGAGGACAACGCCCTTGGGCTCGCCCTCGGTGCCCGATGTGAACAGGATCACAGCGGGCTTATCGGGGTGCGGCTTTGCCGCGACGGCGCGGGGCGCCAGCATGCCTGCCACCGCGGCCAGCTTGTTGCCCAGCGAAAGCCCGGCCCGTACATCTTCCAGATAGACAAGCTCGCAAAGCCTGCCGAGCGAGGCTTCCAGTTCCTCGAACTTGCCCACTTCGATAAAGCGGCGGGCGGTGACGATGCGCCTGATTTTGGCGATCGCCAGCGCGCTTTTGAGACTGGCTTCGCCGGACGTGAAATTGAGCATGGTCGGAACCCGGCCGAAGGCCGACAGGGCGAAGAAGGCGATGGCGGCGCCCAGCCCTGTCGGCAGCATCACGCCGACATTTTCACCGCCGCGGGTGCCATTCTTCAGGGCATCGCCCAGCGCGAAGCTGGCGCGGATCATTTCGTTATAGGTGAGAGTCCGGCCATCGCCGTCCACGAGCGCTGGGGTGGCGCCGCCGAAAGTATCGCGGGCCTGCAGCAGCGCGTGGAAGACGGGTTTCTGCGCCTGATTTATGTCGAAGGCGATTCGCGATGGCCTGGCGACGCTGTCCATGGTTCCCCCGCTCCGGCTTTAGCCAACCCGGCGGAGGGTTTCTACCTCAGCTTGCCCGGAAATGCCCTATCCAGCTCTGGAAGTTCTGCACCAGCCGGTCCCGGCCGGAACTGCTTTGAGCGCGGGCGAACAGGCTGCTGATCTGGTCGCGCAGGGAACGGGAATCTGCCCATAGCTGCGAAGCCTGATCCCCTACCGCGTTCTGCACCGGCTTGAGGATTTCGCGCTGAAAGCGCCTGGGACCGAAGATCGCGATGGCCAGGGCGGCAAGTCCTGCCGCGCCGATCACGGCATAGGCGGTTTTGGCGGCAGGGCTGGCAGCGGCGCGGGTGAATCTGGTCCGCAGGCCGGAGCGGCCGGCATGAGACGGAAGGTTGGCGTGCCGCTGCGCGCGGTGGCGGGTGCTGGCCATGAATGGCGCCTTTCAGGAAAGGGTTCTGTCCGGCAACGCACATCCGGACAAAAAGTTCGCCGCCCGGGCCGACAATCTCGGCCAAACAGCAGGATTTGCTTTGCCACGGCATTGTCTATACCGCAAACGGCGCCATCGGGCGGCGCCGAATTCGAGGGTGACGATATTGCCGAAATTCTATTTCAACATAGTGGGCGGCGGCGTCACGGTGCCGGACGACGAAGGCATGGAGTTGCCCGATCTGCCGGCGGCCCGGGCCGAAGCGATGGCCAGCGCCCGCGATCTGTCCCTGTCGGCTGATCACGATGGGCTCGGCAAGGAAACGCGCTCAATCCAGATACTGGATTGCGCCGGCGCCAAGATCGAAGAAGTGATCGTGCCGGGCGATGGCCGCGGCAGCCGCTAACCTAGCCGTGACGCAGCTTCAGCAGCAGGACAATGCCCGTCAGCATTAGCGTGGCGGCATTGGCGCTGATGATGACCCAGTCATTCAGAGCGATGCCGTAGCCCAGCCACAACATCACGCCGGTCACCATCACCGCAAACATGGCAAGCGATATGTCGGAGGTGGAGCGGCTGCGCCAGGTCTTGAGCACCTGCGGCACATAGGCGGCGGTGGTGCAGAAGCCGGCAGCCGCGCCCATCACTGAAACCCAACTCATATGTCCCTGATCCGCCTCTGATTCCAGCCGCTGCAGTTGTAAACTACCGTATTAGGCCATAAAACGCTCATTGCATGGCAGACCGTCGCAAACCCCGCGTGATTTCGCGCCGCCGCAGCCTTATATGTGATGCATGACTGTGGTGATTGATCAATTGAACGGCCCGCGCCATCCCGAAAAGGCGCACCGGCCCGACCATGAAATTCAGAGGAAGCCCGGCTGGATCCGGGTCAAGGCGCCGGTGTCGAAGGGGTATCAGGCCACCCGCGATGTGGTGCGGACGCATAACCTGAAGACTGTGTGCGAGGAGGCAGCCTGTCCCAATATCGGCGAGTGCTGGAGCAAGTCGCACGCCACCATGATGATCATGGGCGATACCTGCACCCGCGCCTGCGCCTTCTGCAACGTCAAGACCGGCTTGCCGGGTCCGCTGGATGCGGCCGAGCCTGACAATGTCGCTGCCGCCGTCAAGAGGCTGGGTCTGAAGCATGTGGTGATCACCTCGGTAGACCGGGATGACCTGCCCGATGGCGGAGCGGAGCATTTCGCGAGGGTGATCCGCGCCGTCCATGCCGCAAGCCCCGGCACCTCGGTCGAGGTTCTCACGCCAGATTTCCTGCGCAAGGACGGGGCCGTCGAGACCGTGATGCAGGCGGCGCCCGATGTCTTCAACCACAATCTGGAAACCGTGCCGCGGCTTTATCTGACGGTGCGGCCGGGCGCTCGCTATTTCGCCAGCTTGCGTCTGCTGGAACGGGCCAAGGATTTGATGCCCGCGGGATTCACCAAATCGGGTCTGATGGTGGGACTGGGCGAAAGCCGCGAAGAGATCATGCAGGTGATGGACGACCTGCGCGCCGCCAAGGTGGATTTTCTTACCATCGGCCAATATCTGCAGCCGACCAAGAAGCATGCGGCGCTGGCGCGCTTCTGGACGCCGGAGGAATTCGCCGGCCTGGAAAGCATCGCCCGCGCCAAGGGCTTTTTGATGGTGTCGGCGACGCCGCTGACCCGCTCCTCCTATCACGCCGACAGCGATTTCGCGCAGCTCAAAGCGGCACGCGCCGCGCAGAAGTGACCGAGCGCTTGCAGGGAAAGTGCGGGTTGCCTAGCGACAGCGTCTTGGCAACGGTTTCCCGTCCGCAAGCGCGGCCACAATGAAGCACAGCGAAAGCCGCATCGTTCCTTATCCCGCCGACCTGATGTACCGGGTGGTGGCGGATATCGAGCATTACTCCGAATTCCTGCCCTGGGTGACGGCGCTGCGGCTGCTGTCGCGGGAGGAGGGGGCGTTGACGGCGGAAATGCTTGTGGGCTTCGGGCCGTTCCGGGAAAAATACACCAGCAGCATCGCGCTCGATCCCGCCGCCCGCACCGTTGATGTGGCCGCCATCAAGGGTCCGTTCCGGCAGCTCGAAAATCATTGGCGTTTCACGCCCGAGGGCGAGAATTGCCGCATCGATTTTTCCATTGTCTTTGAATTCCGCAATCCGCTGCTGCAGGCGGCGGCCAGCGCGGCATTTGAAAAAGTTTTGCTGAAGATGACCGACGCCTTTGTCGCCCGTGCGGCGCAATTGACGGCGTAATCCAGGCCCGAAGGCCTTTTGCGGGGGCTGGGTCCGGCCTATAGTCCGGAAAAATATCCGCCTGGGAGGGCCACCATGAAGAAACTGCTTTGCGCCACCGCCGCGTTCTGCCTCGCCGCCGCGCCGGCTTTTGCCGCCACCAAGATCCTGTTCGTGGGCAACAGCTTCACCTTCGCGGCGCATTCGGCCGCGATGCATTACGAAACCGACCAGGTGCATGACCTGAATCCACCAGATGCGCTGGGCCGCACCATTGGCGGCGTGCCGGCGCTGTTCAAGGAATTCACCAAGGAAGCCGGACTGGATTATGACGTCAGCCTGGAGACGGTGGGCGGCAAGGGTTTTGATTTTCACATGGCCGAGAAGCGCGCTTTGCTCGACAAGCCCTGGGATGTCGTGGTGGGACACGGTTTCTCCACCATGGATGAGGCGCATCCCGGCGACCCGACGTTGCTGATCTCCTCCACGAAACAGATGGCCGACATGTTCGCGGCGAAGAACCCGCAGGTGAAATTCTATCTGCTGGCGACCTGGAGCCGCGCCGACAAAGTTTATCCCGCCGACGCGCCCGCGCCGTGGAAAGGCGCGCCGATCCAGCAGATGGGTAAGGACGTCGAAGTAGCCTATGAAAAAGCCGCCAAGAATGCCGGCGCCCATGTGGCGGGTGTCATTCCCTTGGGCCTTGCCTGGAATACGGCATTCGACCAGGGCCTGGCCGATTCCAATCCCTATGACGATGCCGGCGCCAGCAAGATGAATTTCTGGGCCTATGACGGCTATCACGCCAGCTCCTTCGGCTATTACCTAGAAGCGGCGATGGATTTCGGCAGGGTCACGGGCAAGGACCCGATGATGCTGGCGCCCAAGGGAAAGGACCATGTCGCCGAAGACCTAGGCATTTCACCCACGCAGCAGCAGGCGCTTCTCAAGCTGGCGCATGACGGCCTGGCGGCGCAGGGCGAAACCTTCGTGGCGATGAACAACTAGGCGAGAAGATTTTGCAGCAGGGCCATGGCTTCGGCCACGGTCCTGCTGCGAATTTCGCTGCGCCCGATATCGCCCAGGCGCAATTCCTTGAGCGTTGTGCGGTCCTGGCGATACGCTGCGACATAGACCAGTCCCACCGGTTTTTCCGCCGTGCCGCCGCCCGGACCGGCGATTCCGGTCACCGCAACCGCGATATGCGCCAGGGAATATTTCAGCGCCCCTTCCGCCATGGCGCGCGCCACCGGTTCCGAGACCGCGCCGTACTGGCGGATGAGATTGCCGGGAACGCCCAGCAGATCTTCCTTGGCTTCGTTGGAATAGGTGACAAAGCCGCGCTCCACCACATCGGAGGAACCGGGAATTTCTGTGAGGAGGGCGGCGATCAATCCGCCGGTGCAGCTCTCCGCCGTGACGATGCGCAGACCCTGGGCGCGCGCATGATCCAACAGCTCTCTTGCCTGGGCGAGAAGGACCTCGCCAAACATCACAGCCAACCGAGATAATGCACCACAAAGGACAGGCCGCCGGCCATTAATCCCGCCACGACATCGTCCATCATCACCGCCAGCCCGCTGTGGAGCTTGGTTTCCGCCAGATAGACCGGCCAGGGTTTCCAGATGTCGAACAGCCGGAACAGCGCGAAAGCCAGGAAGAAGGGCGCCAACTGGAACGGCGGAAAGGCGACAAAGGCGCAGGCGATCCATTGCCCCGCCAATTCATCGATCACGCATTCCGACGGATCGGGATTGCCGGTTTCGCGCACATGCTCCGAACAGGAAAGAATGCCGATCACCAGCACGATGATCGCCGCGCCCGCCACCACGATGCCGCCGCCCTTGGTGGAAAGCAGCACCGCGAAAGGCAGCGCAATCGCGCTCATGATGGTGCCCTGGGCCTGCGGAAAATAGCCGATGCCGAAAACGGTCGAGACGACGGCGGAGGCGCGGGGAATTTTCAAATTGCATCTCCAGACAGACGCACCGTGGCCACCGCCTGGGCGGCGAGACCTTCGCCGCGCCCGGTATAGCCCATGCCTTCGGTGGTGGTGGCTTTCACGCTGACTTCTCCAATACCCAGACCCAGAATTCCGGCAATGCGCGCCCGCATCGCCTCCCGGTGCGGACCGATCTTGGGCCGCTCGCAGATCAGAGTCACGTCGCAATGCAGGATGCGGCCGCCTTTTTCCGCCACCAGCCTTGCGGCGTGATCGAGAAATTTCCAGCTGGGCGCGCCGCGCCAGCGTTCGTCGCCGGGCGGAAAATGCTGGCCGATATCGCCGGCGCCGATACAGCCCAGGACGGCGTCGGTCAGCGCATGCAGGCCGGCATCGGCATCGGAATGACCGGTGAGACCGTGATCGTGCGGAATCTTCACGCCGCACAGCCAGACATGATCGCCGGGACTGAAACGATGCGCGTCAAAGCCCATGGCCGTGACGGTGTTACCGCCGAGCAAAATTTCCGCCAAGGTGAAATCCTTTTCCGTCGTCACTTTCAAATTGGTCTCATCACCCGCCACCGCCTCGACCTTGATGCCGGCCAGCGCCGCAATCTCGACATCGTCGGTCACATCGCGGGCCGCGTGCGCGCGGTGCGCCGCCAGGATATCGGCAAAGCGGAAGCCTTGCGGCGTCTGGGCGCGATAAAGATTGTCGCGGGGCAGAGTGGTCCAGCCATCGCCGTCCTGGCGCCGGAGCGTATCGGCCACCGCCAGCATCGGCACCGCGCCGGACGCGCCAGCTTCCAGGGCCCTCACCACATTTGCGATCACGCGCCTGGAGACCAGCGGCCGGGCCGCGTCATGGATCAGAACAAAATCCGGGGTCTCGGCAGCCAGCGCCTCCAGCCCCAGCCGCACCGAGTCCTGTCGCCGCGCGCCGCCGGTAATCGAGGCGGCGCCGTCTGGCAGGGCTGCGGCATAAAGGGCGTCCTGTCCCGGCCCTATCACCACCCTTATGAGGGTGGATTGGGGCGGCAGGCCGCCGAACGCGGCAACGCTCCGCGTCAGCATGGATTTACCCTGCAAAACCTCAAATTGCTTCGGTTTGGCGCGGCCGGAGCGTTCGCCCTTTCCGGCGGCGACGATCAGCACGGCGATACGCGACATTGTTTTGTTCCACCCTGTTAGCCCTGCCTAACATTTGTTGTGCCGCACTGCGATATATCTTTGACGGGAGGAAAATTGCCTATATTGTGGCCACGGAGCACATTTGCTTAAACAATAGGCATGATAAAATGGTCAGTGTTTTGCAGAGATTCCGCCTGGGGGAGGCCGCCACCACCGGCGCCATCGCCAACGCCCTGCCCATGCCGATCCTGCTACTGGGACCGAATCAGGAAATCACCTACGTCAATCCCGCCGCCGAGCAGTTCTTCGACACCGGGGCGGGCATTCTTCTCAAGCAATTCATCAATGATCTGCTGCCGTTCGACAGCCCGTTGTTCCAGCTTATCAACCAGGCGCGCGAACGCAATTCCTCGGCCGCCGAACGCGATGTGGATCTTTCCACCGCGCGCCATGGCGAACGCATCGCCGATGTCACGGTCACGCCCTTGCCCGAGCCGGAAGGCACGCTGGCGATCACGCTGCAGGAGCGCAGCCTGGCGCAGCGCATGGACCGCCAGCTGATGGCGCGCGGCGCGGTGCGCTCCATGCACGGCATGGCGGCGGTGCTGGCCCATGAAATCAAGAATCCGCTGGCCGGCATCCGGGGCGCGGCGCAGTTGCTGGAAGAATCCCTGGCGCCGGAAGAACGCGAGATGACGCAATTGATCGTGGCGGAAACCGATCGCATCCGCGGCCTGATTGATCGCATGGAAAGCTTCGGCGACACCCGCAGCTTCCAGCGCCACCCCGTCAATATCCACGAGGTCCTGGATCGTGTGCGCAAGGTGGCGGAGACAAGTTTCGCGCGCGGCATCACCATCTCCGAGACCTTCGATCCCTCACTGCCGCCGGTGGCGGGCGACCGCGATCAGCTGATTCAGGTGTTCCTCAACCTGGTACGCAACGCCGCCGATGCGCTGCCGGAAACGGGCGGCGAAATCACGCTGACGACGGGCTATCGTCCCGGCGTCAAGTTCGGCGCCGGCCTTGGGGGCGAGCGTATCTCGCTGCCGCTGGAAGTGACGGTGCGGGACAATGGTTCGGGCATTCCCGCCGACCTGATGCCGTCCATCTTCGATCCTTTTGTCACCACCAAGGTGCGCGGCTCCGGCCTCGGTCTGGCCTTGGTGGCCAAGATCATCGGCGATCACGGCGGCGTGATCGAATGTGAATCTGTTCCTCGGCGCACCGTGTTTCGGGTGCTGCTGCCAAAATCGGTTGGAGACGAGGCTTGACCCCCAACGCCACCATATTGATTGCCGATGACGATAGCGCCATTCGCACCGTGCTGAACCAGGCGCTGGGCCGCGCGGGGTATGAGGTCCGCACCACCGGCACGGCGGCGGGCCTCTGGCGCTGGATCTCGGCCGGCGACGGCAACCTGGTCATTACCGATGTGGTGCTGCCGGACGAGAGCGGTTTCGACCTGATTCCGCGCATCAAGCGCATTCGCCCCGAATTGCCGATCCTGGTGATGAGCGCCCAGAACACGCTTCTGACTGCCATTACCGCAGCCGAGCGCGGCGCCTGTGAGTATCTGCCCAAGCCCTTTGACCTCAAGGAACTGGTCAGCGTGGTGCAGCGGGCGCTGGCCAGCCCCGGCACAAGGCGCGAACCGTCGGCGATTTCCGCCAGCGAGGATCGCCTGCCGCTGATCGGGCGCAGCCCGGCGATGCAGGAAATCTATCGCGTCATTGCCCGCCTGACCCAGACCGACCTCACCGTGATGATCATGGGCGAGAGCGGCACTGGCAAGGAACTGGTGGCGCGCGCCCTGCACGATTACGGCAAGCGTCGCCACGGCAATTTCGTCGCCGTCAACATGGCGGCGATTCCCAAGGAATTGGTGGAAAGCGAATTGTTCGGCCATGAGCGCGGCGCCTTTACCGGCGCCACCAACCGCGGCATCGGCCGTTTCGAGCAGGCCGAAGGCGGCACCCTGTTCCTAGACGAAATCGGCGACATGCCGCTGGAAGCGCAGACCCGGCTGCTGCGGGTGCTGCAGCAGGGCGAATATACCACCGTGGGCGGGCGCACCCCGATCAAGACAGATGTGCGCATCATCGCCGCCACCAACCGCGATTTGCGCCAGTTGATCGCGCAAGGGCTGTTCCGCGAAGACCTGTATTATCGCCTCAACGTCGTGCCGTTGCGCCTGCCGCCCTTGCGCGAACGCATCGAGGATATTCCCGATCTTGTCCGCCACTTTCTGCGCAAGGCCGAGGATGAAGGGCTGCCCGCCAAGACTCTGGACAATGAGAGCCTGGAAACCCTGCGCCGCCATCGCTGGCCCGGCAATGTTCGCGAACTGGAAAACCTGATCCGGCGCCTTGCCGTGCTGCACTCCGGCGATTCCATTCCGGCCATGGCAATCACGGCGGAATTGAAGGAACCGGTCCGCGCCCTGGAAGAGGGGGGTGATGCGGAAACGCTGTCTGGCTCGGTGGAGCGCTACCTGACCCAATATTTCCTGGCCCAGGGCGACCGGCTGCCGCCGCCGGGCGTCTATGACCGGATATTGGCGGAGGTGGAGCGGCCGCTGCTGTCCATCTGTCTTGCCGCCACTCGCGGCAACCAGATCCGCGCCGCGCAATTGCTTGGCCTGAACCGCAACACGCTGCGCAAGAAGATCCGGGATCTGGGGTTGGAAGTTATCAAGGGGCTTCGACGCGAATAGCTGCTTTGCAGCTATTCGCTTCGAAGCGGCGCAAGGCCGCTAGCGGCAACGTAGTGCGGTCTGAGCCTGGGAAGGCGCGATAAAATGCGCCGGTTCCACCTCCCGCCACACTCACTGAATCGGCAAAAACCCAGCTTTTTCAGGCAGTAACTCTGTTGCAAATTCGCATCGCAGCATTCTTGCAACAGCGGGTGTTGTGGCTAAACTGGCGCGAACCGGGACAGCGTTAACCGCTCCGGCAAGCTCAAGGGATCAAGCCGATCGCACTCCTGCCTCTGATACGCCAATGGCGCGAATGGATACGGGCGATCTCCATCCCGTCGCGCCTGGCGCTTGGCGTCGGCTTCCTGGCGGTGGCGTCCTGTTCGGCGACCTACGCCATCCTGTCGGGCCTGACGCGCTATACGCCCACCCGCGCCGGGTTGGTGCTGCTGCTGCTGATCAATCTGAGCCTGAGCCTGACGCTGGGCGCGCTGATCGCCTGGCGGCTGGTGCGGTTGTGGGCGCAGCGAAGGTCGGGCCGCGCCGGCGCCCGCCTGCATGTGCGCCTGGTCACCTGGTTCAGCATCATCGCGGTGGTGCCCGCCATTCTAGTGGCAGTGTTTGCCTCGGTAACGCTCAATCTGGGCCTGGATGCGATGTTCTCCGGCCAGGTCCAGGGCGCGCTGAGCAATGCGGTCAATGTCGCCCAGGCCTATGTCAAGGAACATGAGCGCAGCATTGTCGGCGATGCCTTCGAGATCGCCAACAATCTCCAGCATGATCCCACACTGTTCGACGAGGACAAGCATGTCCGCATCCAGGCTTTCAGCGACCGGCTGAATTCCCAGACCAAGGATCGCAGCCTCCAGGCCTCCTACATTATCGGCGGCGATGGAAAGATCCTGGCCTCCACCAAGCAGGCATTTCTCAAGGATCCCAAGCCGCCCAGCACCAGCGATCTGGCCCAGGCCCGCGCCGGATCGATCGTGGTGGATGCGGTGCCGGAGACCGGCATCGTCACCGCCCTGATCCAGCTCCAGGCGCTGAACGATGCCTATCTGGAAGTGGTGCGCGTGGTGGACCCGCAGGTGCTTGGCTATTACCGGCGCGCCAGCCAGGCCGGCGCCGAATATAACCGCCTCAACCAGAATCGCTCGGAAGTGCAGTTGGTCTTCGCGGCGCTGTATGCCGTGGTGGCGCTGGTGATCCTGCTGGCCGCCATCTGGTCGGGCCTGTGGGCGGCCAACCGTCTGGTGCGGCCGATTTCGGGCCTGATCGACGCGGCCGAGCGCGTGTCCGAAGGCGATCTGACGGCGCAGGTCAAGGTGGACCGCGCCGATGACGAAATCGGCACCCTGGGTTTGGCCTTCAACCGCATGACCGGGCAGCTGGGCGCCCAGCGGAGCGACCTGATCGCCGCCAACCGCCAGATCGATGAACGCCGCCGCTTCACGGAAACCGTGCTGTCGGGCGTCAGCGCCGGGGTGATCGGCGTCGCCAATGACGGCACCATCACCATCGTCAACCGCGCCGCCGCCCGCCTGCTCAACGCGGCGCCGGAGGAAATGGAAGGCCGGCACTATTCGGAATGCGTTCCAGAACTGGCGGCGCTGATCCGCAAGGCGATCTCCGAGCCGGTGGCGCGGGCAGGCGGCGAAGTCATCATCAAGCGCGCCGGCAATCCACGGTCGCTCAGCGTGCAAGTGTCGAGCGAGCGCGGCGCGCACGGCTTTGTCGCCACCTTTGACGACATCACCGACCTTGTTTCCGCCCAGCGCACCGCGGCCTGGGCCGATGTCGCCCGCCGCATCGCCCATGAGATCAAGAATCCGTTGACGCCCATCCAGCTGTCGGCCGAGCGCCTCAAGCGCAAATACATGGACGAGATATCCACCGACCCGGATATTTTCCGCCAATGCATCGACACCATTGTGCGCCAGGTGGGCGATATCGGCCGCATGGTGGATGAATTCTCCTCCTTCGCGCGCATGCCGGCGCCGGTGATGCGGCGCGAAAATGCCCAGGAACTTCTGCAGCAGGCGGTGTTCCTGCAACGCGTCGGACATCCCGACATCGCCTTTGACACCGATGCGCCGCGCGAGCCGGTGCATTTTGAAGGCGATGGCAGGTTGATCGCACAGGCGCTGACCAATGTTCTCAAGAATGCGGGCGAGGGCATCGCGGCGCGCAAGGCGAAAGGCGATGACACGCCCGGCGTCATTCATGTCGCACTGCAGCCTGACGGGACGAAGCTGGCGTTCCGCATTACCGACAATGGCGTGGGCCTGCCGCCGGAGCATCGCCACCGCCTGACCGAACCTTATGTCACCACCCGCGCCAAGGGCACCGGCCTGGGATTGGCGATTGTGCGCAAGATCATGGAAGACCATGGGGGAGAAATCACCTTGGGCGATGCCAGAAGCGGGGAGGGCGCCGAAGTGACGCTCACCTTCCCATTCTCGCAAAAAACCCAGCGGCAGAGAGGAAATGAAGATGAGCAAAAACGGATCGCTGATCGCGTCTGAAATCCTGGTGGTGGACGATGAGGGGGATATCCGGGACCTGATCTCGGGCATCCTCAGCGATGAGGGCTATGAAACGCGCGCCGCCGGCGACAGCGATTCGGCGCTGGCGGCCGTGCGCGCCCGCCGGCCCCAATTGGTCATTCTGGATATCTGGCTGCAAGGCTCCAAGCTGGACGGCATCCAGGTGCTGGATATCCTCAAGCGCGAACAGCCCGACCTGCCGGTGGTGATGATCTCCGGCCATGGCACGATCGAGACGGCGGTCGCCTCGATTAAGAAGGGCGCCTATGATTTCATCGAAAAGCCGTTCAAGGCCGATTGGCTGCTGCATGTGGTGGAGCGGGCGCTGGAAGCCGCTCGCCTCAAGCGCGAAGTCCAGGAATTGAAATTGAAGTCCGGTGACGACGGCGAACTGGTGGGCCAGTCCTCCAGCATCGCGCAGTTGCGCGCCCTGGTCGAGAAAATAGCCCCCACCAACAGCCGGGTGCTGATTTCCGGCCCCGCCGGGTCGGGAAAGGAAGTGGCGGCGCGCCTCATCCATTCCCGTTCCCGCCGCGCCGGCAATGCCTTTGTCGCCATCAATTGCGCCACCATGGCGCCCGAGCGCATCGAGATGGAACTGTTCGGAGTGGAAAACGCCGATGGTCCGCGCAAGACCGGCCTGTTCGAGCTGGCGCATAACGGCACGCTCTACCTGGACGAAGTCTCCGACATGCCGCTGGAAACCCAGGGCAAGATCCTGAGGGTGCTGATCGACCAGACCTTCACCCGCGTCGGCGGCACCATGCGGGTGCAGGTGGATGCGCGCGTGATCTGCTCCACCACCCGCGATCTGCGGGTTGAAACAGAGGCCGGGCGTTTCCGCGAGGACCTTTATCACCGCCTCAATGTCGTGCCGGTCCGCATTCCCTCGCTCGCCGAGCGGCGCGACGACATTCCGACCCTGATCAGCCATTTCATGAAGCGGCTGTCGGCGGCGGGCGGTCTTCCCACCCGCGCGGTGGGCGACGACGCCATGGCGGTGCTGCAAGCCCATAGCTGGCCGGGCAATGTGCGCCAGCTGCGCAATATCGTGGAGCGGCTGCTGATCCTGGCCAGCGACGACCTTACCGAAGCGGTCACCGCCGACCTGCTGCCCACAGACCTGGGCAGCACCGGCGGCTGGAGCGGCGGCAAGGGCGGCGACCTGGTGATCTCGCTGCCGCTGCGGGAGGCTCGCGAAATTTTCGAGCGCGATTATCTGGTGGCGCAGATCAACCGTTTCGGCGGCAATATCTCCCGCACCGCCGCTTTCATCGGCATGGAGCGCTCGGCGCTGCATCGCAAGCTGAAATCGCTGGGCGTGGGATCGGCGCAGAGCTTTAATGCCTGACAAAAAATGGAGCGAAAGCCGCGCCCCTGCCGGCCGTATTGCCTATGTCAATGGCCGCTATCTGCCGCACGGCCAGGCCGGCGTGCATATCGAGGATCGCGGCTTGCAGCTGGGTGACAGCATTTACGAAGTCACCAATGTGCTGGATGGCGTGCCGATAGACGAGGCGGCGCACCTGGACCGCATGGAACGCTCGCTGGGCGAGCTCGGCATCGCCATGCCGATGGGCCGGGCGGCCCTGAAACTGGTGATGCGCGAAATGATCGCCCGCAACCGGATTCGCAACGGGCTGCTTTACCTGCAGGTGACGCGCGGCGCCGCCCGGCGCGATCATGTGCCGCCCAAGGACGGACCACGCCCAACCCTGATCATGACCATGCGGACGCAGGACATGGCGGGGCTCGCGTCACGCATGGAAAAGGGCATCGCCGTCGTCACCGTCCCCGACCAACGCTGGGCGCGCTGCGACATCAAGACGGTTCAGCTGCTGCCCAACCTCATGGCCAAGCAGGCGGCCAAGGCCAGGGGCGGCGCCGAAGCCTGGCTGGTGGACAAGGACGGGTTCGTCACCGAGGGGGCGTCCACCAATGCCTGGATCGTGGCGCAGAATGGCGATGTGGCGACACGCGACCTCAGCAACGCGATCCTGGCGGGCGTGACGCGGCGCATCATCCTGGAGGCCGCGTCCGAAGCCGGGGTCAACAAGGTGGTGGAGCGCAAATTCACCGTGGCGGAGGCGCTGGCCGCGCGCGAAGCCTTTATCTCATCGGCCACGGGGGCGGCGGTGCCGGTGGTCGTGATCGACGGCCAGAAGATCGGCGACGGCGCGCCCGGCCCGCTGACTCGCCGCATTCATAAGCTTTATGCGTGTAAAGCAGGCATCAAAAGCTAGCCTTTTCCTCGTTTTTTCCCCTTTCGCAATTGCAGCAATGCTCTATGCTGAGCGGGCCGGGACGGTCCCCGCCCGGCGCAAAAATAGAATGGGAAAACCCATGAGCGAAAAACAACAAAATCTGCAGGACACGGTCCTCAACGCGGTCCGCAAGAGCAAAGCCTCGGTCACCATCTTCCTGGTCAATGGCGTCAAGCTTCAAGGCAATATCACCTGGTTCGACAATTTCTGCGTCCTGCTCCGCCGCGATGGCCAGGCCCAGCTTGTCTACAAGCACGCGATTTCGACCGTGATGCCGATGGGGCCCATTCAGCTGCAGGAAGAAGCAGCGCACGAGACCGCCTGACCCCGTTGGGCAACGGCGCTTTTGTCATTCACGTGGAACCCAAGTCGCGGGCGGAGAAATTCGCCCGTGATGCCGAGGAACGGCTGGCCGAAGCGGTTGGCCTGACGGCGGCGATCGGCATGCGCGTCACCCATGCCATGATTGCGCCGCTCAGCCGGCCGGCGCCGGCCACCCTGCTGGGTTCGGGCAAGGTGGCGGAAATCGCCATCGCCGCGAAAGCCGAGGAGCCGGAGATCATCATCGTCAATGCCCAGCTTTCCCCGGTGCAGCAACGCAACCTGGAAAAGGAATGGGCCGCCAAGGTGCTGGACCGCACCGCGCTGATCCTGGAAATTTTCGGCCAGCGCGCGGCCACGCGGGAAGGGCGGCTGCAGGTCGAGCTGGCGCACCTGACATGGCAGCGTTCGCGGCTGGTCCGCAGCTGGACACATCTTGAGCGTCAGCGCGGCGGCTTCGGCTTTCTCGGCGGTCCGGGTGAAACCCAGATCGAGAGTGACCGCCGCCTGATCGGCGAGCGCATCGTCAAGATCAAGAAGGAACTGGAAGGCGTCAAACGTACCCGCGCCCTGGGTCGCCAGGCGCGGCGGCGGGTGCCGTACCCGGTGATCGCGCTGGTGGGCTACACCAATGCCGGCAAATCCACCTTGTTCAACCGGCTGACCGATGCCGGTGTCGTGGCCAAGGACCTGCTGTTCGCCACCCTGGACCCCACCATGCGGGGCCTCAAGCTTCCGCACGGCACGCGGGTGATTCTGTCCGACACGGTGGGCTTTATCGCCGACCTGCCCACCGAACTGGTGGCCGCCTTCCGCGCCACCCTGGAAGAGGTGCTGGAAGCCGACCTGATCGCCCATGTCCGCGATGCCGCCCATGACGAGTCCGAGGCGCAAAAAGCCGATGTGCTGAAAGTGCTGGCGGAACTGGGGGTGCCGGAGGACCGGCCGATGGTCGAGATACTGAACAAGATCGACCTGTTGCCGGACGAGGCGCGCGAAGGGCTGCTGGAGGGCAACGCCCGGGGCAAAAGCGCGGTAGCCATTTCCGCTGTGACGGGGGCCGGGCTGGACTGGCTTCTGGCCCGGTTCGAAGCTGACATGACGCATGACAACATTGAGATGAAACTGAGCCTGGACGCCAGTGATGGCGCCGGTCTGGCCTGGCTTTACCGCCACGCCGAAGTGGTCGAGCGGCGGCAAAAGGCTGGCAACATCATCCTGGTACTCAGAATTCGTCCACAGGATGCGGCCCGGATCGAAAGTCATTTTCCGGGGAAAGTAAAACGTAATCAGAAGATTGCCGCTGATCTTTGATGTGAATCATTAAAGGGGGTGGCTGTGGGCGAGGGCTATAGCCCGGTTTTCTTCGCCTTGACCCACAGCGCTTCCATCTCGTCCAGGCTGGCTGCGGCGGGGCTCCGGCCAGCCGCCTGAAGTTCGTCCTCGATGAACTTGAAGCGGCGGGTGAATTTGGCGTTGGCGGCGCGCAAGGCGGCTTCAGGATCCACCTTCAGGTGGCGGGCGAGG
>CAIOFO010000130.1 GCA_903857685.1 uncultured Alphaproteobacteria bacterium | reverse complement strand
CAGTGTCTTGCACCATTCCAAATTACTCATGCCGTGCTACCCCCGATCGTGATAAGTTCAGTGTCTGAAGATAGCATTCTATAAGTATTTTGTCAAGTTCCACTCCGTGCTTCCATGGGATATACTTTATTCAATGATAACCGTTTTCCTCCGGGGCGGTCTGGGAAACCAGATGTTCCAATATGCCGCCGCGCGTCGGTTGGGGGTCATCAGAAACACCGCCCTCCAACTCGACATGAGCATGCTCGCCGTTCGATATCAAAAACCCGGCCATATGAGGCCCTACGCGCTCGCGCAGTTTGACTTCGGCGACAAAATTCAGGCCACAGGCTTCACCGCTGCCGCGCTTCAAATCCGGCGCCGCCTTGCCAGACGCTTGAAATTTGGCCGATTACTGTCGACTTATCGCGAAATCAACCTTCGTTTCGATCCGGCGGTTCTCGACCTTCCGGACGGGACTTTGCTCACGGGTTTTTTTCAGAGTGAAAAATATTTCA
The DNA here is from genome assembly GCA_903857685.1 of uncultured Alphaproteobacteria bacterium. GTDB lineage: Bacteria > Pseudomonadota > Alphaproteobacteria > Micropepsales > Micropepsaceae > Rhizomicrobium. Next base: position 33,725 of record CAIOFO010000130.1, on the reverse strand, counting down.
ACGACATCGCGGATATCATTCGCCGGGAATTTCGGCCCCGCGATCCGGCCATGACGCGTCACATCGCGGACACGATGGCGTCACTCCGGCGTTCCGGGCGCGTTTTGGTATCCGTACATGTGCGGCGCGGCGATTACCTGATTGTGGAGCCGAACGGGTCGCTTCTCGTTTCCCGGGAGCGGATATTGGATGCCATGGCAAGGTTCAGCAATGCCGACTATGTGTTCTTTTCCGATGATATCGAATGGTGTCGCAGCAATCTCAATCGCGATGGTGTGAAGTTTTCGCCATTTTCGTCTCCGCTGGAGGACATGATCGCAATGAGCCTTTGCGATCACAACATCATAGCCAACAGTTCTTTCAGCTGGTGGGGGGCATGGCTGAATGCATTCCCGGATAAGCGCGTTCTTGCACCGGTCAATTGGTTTGGGCCGATGGACCAGATCGGTGAAGACACCGATATATATGTGGAGAACTGGGAACGCTACTGAGACTTACTTGCGCCGCGCTGACCGACTAATTGCTAAGCCGCGCCTCAACCATCTCGCAGAGATAGTGATAAAGGCAAATATGCACTTGCTGAATATCGGGCGTTCGTTTGGACGGCACATCGATAAGGATGTCGCTGACAGCGGCCATCTTCCCTCCGCCCTCGCCTGTCATGGCGATGGTGGACATGCCCATGTCCCTGGCGGTTTCAAATGCCCGGATGACGTTCGCCGAATTGCCCGATGTGCTGAGCCCCAATATGGCGCCGCCGGCGCGGCCATAGGCTTCCACCTGCCGGGCAAAAACCGTCTCGTAACTATAGTCGTTGGCCCACGCCGTCAGGACGGCCGGATTGGACGAAAGACAGATGCAGTTCAGGGCCTTGCGTTCCTTCAGATAGCGCCCCACCAATTCGCCGGTGATATGCATGGCATCCGATGCCGAGCCACCATTGCCGCAAACCAGAAGCGGCAGCCCCCCGGAAAGGACGTTGCTGATCACTTCGACCGCACAGTCCGTTTGTCCAATGAGCGACGAGGTGGAAACGCTTTCCAAAAGCCTCGCAGCGGACTTCAGCTGTTGAGAAAGTATGGAAGGCGTTTGAATTGTCACGTTCATGGGACCATCGTTGGATTTTGCGCGATCTTAGCGTAACGTCCGCGGCAATGTAAGGGTTTTGGGGCCACGCGAACCAGGCGGCTCCGGCGGCAATTAACGGTTGAATTGACGGTTGCGGCCTTCTGTAGCGGGACTTAACGGGCTCAAGAACGAAAATGAATATTGAAGAAATCCTCCACCAGGTCGTCAGGCGCGGTGACACTGTTTTGGACGTCGGTGGTCATGTCGGAGTTGTCGCCAGATTCATGACCATCTGTGCTGGGCCGGACGGAAACGTTTTTTCGTTCGAACCACATCCCGAAAAATTCAAATCTCTGAAGGCGAAGGCTGAAAAGAATTCCAATCTCACGGCGATCAATAGTGCAGTCAGCAATTCCCTTTCGCCGGTAACACTTTATTTCGGCAACAATGAACAAAGCGACCAGGCTTCGACGATTTGTGCGGATCTGGCAACGAAGGATCGGTTCGGCGAAGAAGTGCGGTCCGTCGAAGTTCCCGCTACCACACTGGACAAGTTTTGCGCCGACCGGAAACTGAGACCATCCGTCATCAAAATTGACGTTGAGGGCGCGGAACCTTTTGTCCTGGAAGGCGCCGATGCTGTTCTGGACATCCAGCCGATTTTGATTTTCGAGATGGGTATTTCGAATTCATTGCCGGATCATCTAGAAAAATTGCGCAACCGCGGATACGAGCTGTATTTTATCGATATGCATCGGCTTATAGGCCTGCATAAATCGTTTGAAAATATCGTGAGCACCGAGACGCGGTCCTTGCGCAATTGCGTCATCTCCTTCACGAACGCGGAAGCAGAAGATCTTGCGCCCTTCGTATCCAATATATTGGCGGTGATTCCCCAAAAGCATGCACCGCGCATGGCCGGCCTGCGGATTGTGCCACTGGCCGAAGCGGCACGGCTTTTCGCTGATCCGAAGAAATCTCTGTCCGGCAAAATCAAGCACGCCGTCCGGAGTGCACTGATTCCATCGATCATCGAGGAACGCTATCCGGGCCTTGTCGTAAGCCTCAGGAGATTGGCCAACCGCATTCTGTAATCGCGGCGGAAAATGGAGATTATTTGCGCCAGATCTCCATCGGCACCGGATGGTCGCGCCCGCCTTCCTTGATCTGATGGGCCATGATCATGGCCTGCTCGATGCAATCGTCGAAATCCAGGCCATAGCGATAACTGCCGGCCCGGCCGGTGGAATAGACATTGCCCGGCATGTCGGCAAAATATTTGTCCGCGAGCTTGATGTCCTTCTGGAATGGCAGCGGATAGTGCCGGCCGTTCAGGGAAGGGATTTCCATGCCCACCAGCGTCGTTGGCGATTTGTGATGGGTCATTTTCTTGTATTCGACCAGGCGCGTGAAGCTCTCGTCATTGGCGTAATAGAGAAAATAGACATGCTCCGGAAATACATGCTCGGTCGGGAAAACAATCTTGTGAAAGTCGCGCCCGATGAAACGCAACTCCCCATAACATTGCCCGAACAGCAGATCGGGTGAGACGGTGTTGATCAGAATGTCGTAGCTGTGCTTTTCGCCCTTGATCCAGACGGCGCTGCCTTCCAGGTCGAATTTTTCGATTGCCGTTGAGAGCAACACCTTGGTACCGGCCACGGTGAAATCGAAAAAGTGGTTATAGCCGTCGGGCGCATAGGGGTAGGCGGAATAGGCCGTGTCCCAGGCGGCGCGCGGACCACTCTTGATGTTCACGCCCTTGGGCGACCAGTTGAAAGTGTCGATTTTCTTGTTGTCGTCCACCAGCCACATCTTCTTGTTGTACTGGTCGATGAATTTTTCATACAACGTCCGGCCCACGGAATTGATCCAGTAATCTTCCAGATTTTTGGCTTCGGCCGCGCCCACCGCCATTTTGCGTTCCTGGTTGATCTTGTCGCGATCGGGCATGGCCGCGATATCATCCTCATGGATGGGATAATTGTAGAAGGCGTTATCGCGCTCGACATAGGTGATGAATTGGTGGTCGGCGCAGGACCGCAGCGGACAAATCCCGTTCATATAGTCATAGACGGCGCGATTCTGTGTCAGGAAATGCCGGGGGCCGAACGTGTAGGGATGGCCGCCGAACCAGTTGGTGCGAAGACCCGCACCCAGAATCGGGGAGCGTTCCACCAGGGTGACGTCCCAGCCGCCCTGAAGCGCCAGTTGATGAGCCGCTGAACAACCGGCGGCGCCCCCGCCAATGATGAGCGCTTTTTTCATGCCGTGATCCCGTGAGCCAGTTGAATTTCAGTGTCACTAATAGGGGGGCTCGGGCCCTGTCAAGCGCGGGGTCCGCAGTTCGCCGGATCATGGGGCGAAAACGCCAAAACGCGCTTTTTTGCTAGACCTTGAGCAGGGGATTGGCTAAAGCGGCACCCTGTTTCAGCGGCACGTTCCGCCGCAAAGTCTCAGATGCGGGAGATACGGTCATTCACGCCAGAACTTTCATGGACGAAGTCGGCAAAATCGCAACCGCCATTCCGGCGGATGCTGTCGAAGCGCTGTGCGACGAACTGGTGGCGCTGCGCGACCGCAAGGGCCGGCTTTTTCTCCTGGGCGTCGGCGGCAGCGCCGCGAATTGCGCGCACGCCGTCAATGATTTCCGCAAGCTCTGCGGCATCGAAGCCTATGCACCCACCGACAATGTTTCCGAACTGACCGCGCGCACCAATGATGAGGGCTGGGCCACCGTGTTCTCCGGCTGGCTCAAGGTCAGCCGCGCCGATTCCGATGACGCCGTGCTGGTCTTATCGGTGGGCGGCGGCGACCTGGAGCGCAATGTCAGCCCCAACATCGTGGCGGGACTCCAGGAAGCGAAATCCCGTGGCACCCGCATTCTTGGCATCGTCGGGCGCGATGGCGGCTACACCAAGAAAGTCGGCGATTGCGTGGTGGTGATTCCCACCGTGGCGGCGGAACGGGTCACGGCCCATTCCGAAGCCTTCCAGGCGGTAGTCTGGCACTGCCTTGTCTCCCACCCCAAGCTGCAGCAGACCGCCACGAAATGGTGAACCGCGCGGTCTTTCTGGATCGTGATGGTGTGCTGAATGCCAATATCGAACGGGACGGAAAACAGGTCGCACCGACCAGCTTGGCGGAGTTCCGCCTGTTGCCCGGTGTGGTGGATGCAGTAACCAAACTCAAGGCGGCGGGCTTCACAATCGTGGTGGTGACCAACCAGCCGGATGTGGCCACAGGCCGGACACCGCTCGCCACCGTCGAGGCAATGCACGATCTCCTACGTGAGAAGATGCCGCTCGACGCGATCAAGGCCTGCTTCCATACCGATAAGGACAATTGCGCCTGCCGCAAGCCCCTGCCCGGCATGCTGCTCGAGGCTGCCAGGGAACTCGATATCGACCTTGGCGCCAGCTTCATGGTGGGGGATCGCTGGCGCGACACCCAGGCCGGCCTTGCGGCAGGGTGCCGCACAATTTTCGTGGATTACGGCCATTTCCAGGAGGGTCCGCACCAGCCGGACCGGACAGTTCGTTCCCTTCCCGAAGCCGTTTCCTTTATAATAGAATGTGCCTAAAAGAGGCCGGGGCGGGCCAAAGAAATCAAGGGGTAAGGGAATATGGTTAACATCACGGCCGACCGGCTACGCATCAAGATTTTCGCGGACGGCGCCGACCTCAAAGGCATGCTGGACCAGACCACCAATCCGCTGGTCAAGGGCTTCACCACCAATCCCACCCTCATGCGCCAGGCCGGCATCAGCGATTACAAGGGCTTCGCCCAGCAGGTGCTGAAGGCGATCACCGTCCTTCCCGTGTCCTTCGAAGTGTTTGCCGACGATTTTCCCACCATGCAGGAGCAGGCCCGCGAGATCGCGTCCTGGGGCAACAATGTCTATGTCAAGATTCCGGTGACCAACACCAAGGGCGACTTTGCCGGTCCGCTGATCTCGCAACTGTCGCGCGACGGCGTGAAGCTGAACGTCACCGCCCTGATGACCAACGACCAGGTTGGGCGTGTCACCGATGCGCTGTCGGAAAAAGTGCCGGCCATCATTTCGGTGTTTGCCGGACGTATCGCCGACACCGGCCGCGATCCCGTGCCCCTCATGCGCGAAGCCCTGGCCATCATGAAGCCTCGGCCCAGGGCCGAGCTGCTTTGGGCAAGCCCGCGCGAAGCCCTCAATATCTATCAGGCGGACGAGATCGGCTGCCATATCATCACCATCACCAACGATCTGATCAAGAAACTGTCGCTGGCCGCCAAGGATCTTGACCTTTATTCGCGCGAGACGGTGGCAATGTTCTACAAGGACGCGACCGCCGCGGGCTTCAGCATTCCGGTTGCGGCCGATCAGGGGGCGTGAAGGAACACGATCCGTCCCGATAAACTTCCTTGGCCGCCCATTGCTCATGCATAGGCAGCCGGTGCATCAAAACCTATTATCAATCTGGTGGAGAATATGACTTCCAAACTTACGAACGTGCTTGTGACCGGCGGCGCCGGTTATGTCGGCCATGTCCTCACGCCGCGGCTATTGTCGCTGGGTTACAAGGTGACCGTCGTGGACAAGCTTTGGTATGGCGCGCGGATGCCCAACGATCCCAATTTGCGCATCATTGACGGCGATATCCGCGACACCGCCATGCTGGCCGGACTGCTCAAGGGCCAGGATGCCGTGCTGCATCTGGCCTGCATCTCCAACGATGCCAGCTTCGAGCTCGACGAGAAGTTGTCGGAGACCGTCAATTTCGACTGTTTCGAGCCCATGGTGATCGCCGCCAAAAAGGCCGGCGTGAAGCGTTTCGTCTATTGCTCGTCCAGTTCGGTGTATGGCGTCAGCAACTCGCCCGACGTCACCGAGGAGCATCCGCTGCTGCCCCTCACCCTCTACAACAAGTTCAAGGGTATGTGTGAGCCGCTGCTGTGGAAGCACAAATCCGATGATTTCGTCTGCACCGTGATCCGCCCCGCCACCCTTTGCGGCTACAGCCCGCGCACCCGCCTCGACTTGTCGGTCAACATCCTGACCAATCATGCCGTCAACAAGGGCAAGATCACGGTGTTCGGCGGCGACCAGATGCGTCCCAACCTGCATATCGAGGATATGGTGGACGCTTATGTGATGATGCTGGAAGCCCCGGCCGAGAAAATCCAGGGCGAAGTCTTCAACATCGCCTTCCAGAATCATTCCATTGCCGACATCGCGAAAATCGTGAAGAAGGTCGTCGAACAGGAAATGCCGGAGTTGGGCGATATCGAGATCGTCACCACCCCCAGCAACGACAATCGTTCCTATCATGTCAATTCCGACAAGGTACGCCGGGTGCTGGGCTTCGCCCCCAAGCGCAATCTGGAAGATGCGGTGCGCGACCTGGCCCGCGCCTTCCGCAATCATTTGATGCCCAACAGCTTTGATGACGACTGGTACTACAATGTCCGCACGATGAAGAAGATTGGCGCGAAATGAGCGGCAAGGGTAAAACCGCCATCGTCACCGGCGGCGCGGGCTTCATTGGCAGCCATATGGTTGATGTCCTGGTGGACAATGGATATCGCGTCCGCGTGATCGACAATTTGGTGGGTGGGCGTGAGGCTAATATCGCCCATCACAAATCCAGTCCCGGTTTCGAATTTGCCGAATCCGACATTCGCAGCTATCAGCCCGGCAACAAACTGTTCGAAGGCGTGGATTATGTCATCCATTTTGCCGGCATCGGCGACATCGTTCCCTCGATTGAGCATCCGATGGAGTACATGTCCGCCAATGTGCAGGGCACCGTCCACATGCTGGAATGTTCGCGCCATGCCGGGGTGAAGAAATTCGTCTATGCCGCCTCATCGTCCTGCTACGGCCTGGCTTCGGTTCCCACCAGGGAAGACCATCCCATCACGCCCGAATATCCCTATGCGCTGAGCAAATACCAAGGCGAGCAGGCGGCCTTTCACTGGCACAAGGTCTATCACCTGCCGGTCAATTCGATCCGCATCTTCAATGCCTATGGCACCCGCTCGCGCACCTCGGGCGCCTATGGCGCGGTATTCGGAGTTTTCCTGAAGCAGAAACTGGCCGGCAAGCCCTTTACCGTGGTGGGCGATGGCAGCCAGAGACGCGATTTCCTGTTTGCCCGTGATGTCGCCGAGGCATTTCGCCTGGCCGCCGAAACCGGCAAGACCGGGGAAGTGTGGAATCTGGGCGCGGGCAATCCGCAGTCGGTCAATCGCTTGGTCGAACTGCTGGGCGGCGAAGTGACCTATATTCCCAAACGCCCGGGCGAGCCGGATTGCACCTGGGCCGACATCGCCAAAATCCAGCGCGATCTGGGCTGGAAGCAGCAGATTACCTTCGAGGATGGCGTCCGCCGCATCTTGGACCAGATCGATTACTGGCGCGATGCGCCGCTGTGGGACCCGGCCTCCATCGCCAAGGCGACGGAAGTCTGGTTCAAATCGCTATCCGCCGCGAGCTAGAGATTATGGACGAAGGCAGCAAGAAAATCGTCAGCCACAAGATCAAGACGGCGGAGCAGATTGCCGCCACGATCGGTGCGCCGCCCCGCGCCAAGAAGGTCATCATGTGCCACGGCACATTTGACGTGGTGCATCCCGGCCATATCCGGCACTTGCTCTATGCCAAGAGCAAGGGGGACATTCTGGTGGCCAGCCTGACCGGCGACGAACACATCACCAAGGCCAATTTCCGCCCCTATGTCCCGCAGGAACTGCGCGCCTTCAACCTGGCGGCGTTGGAAGCGGTGGACTATGTGGTGATCGACAAGGAGCCCACCCCGCTGCAGAATTTGGCGATCATCAAGCCCGATTATTTCGCCAAGGGCTATGAATATACCAGCAACGGCCTGCACCCCAAGACCGCCGAGGAAAAAGCCACCGTCGAAAGCTATGGCGGCGAAATTCTTTTCACGCCGGGCGACATCGTTTATTCCTCGTCCAACATTATTGAAACCGAAGCGCCCAGCATCGCCACCGAAAAGCTGATGGCGCTGCTGGAAGGCGAAAATCTCACCCTGGGCGATCTGCGCAGCACCCTGGACAAATTCCAGGGCATCAAGGTGCATGTGATCGGCGACCTGATTGTGGACAGCTACACCCACACCGTGCTGATCGGCGGCATGACCAAGACGCCGACCATGAGCGTGCGCATGGAAAACAAGCGCGATTTCGTGGGCGGCGCCGGCATTGTCGCCAAGCATCTGCATGCCGCGGGCGCAAACGTCACCTTCTCAACCGTGCTGGGCGACGATGCCCTGGGCAAATTCGCCATCAAGGACCTGGAAGAGGCGGGCGTGAAGTGCGAGCCCATCATCGATTCCACTCGCCCCACCACCAACAAGAACGCCATCATGGCGGGCGGCTATAACCTTCTGAAAATCGACACGCTCGACAACCGTTCCATTTCCGAGAAAATTCTGGCGGAGCTGGCCAAGCGCATCACCGAGGTAAAGGCCGATATCGTGGTGTTCAGTGATTTCCGCCACGGCATTTTCAATCGCGATACGATTCCGCTCCTGACCAAGGCCATTCCGGAGGGCGTCTTCCGTGTTGCCGACAGCCAGGTCGCCACCCGCTGGGGCAATATCCTGGAATTCTACGGCTTCGACCTGATCACCCCCAATGAGCGCGAAGCGCGCTTTGCCCTGGGCGACCAGGATTCGGTGGTGCGGCCGCTGGGGCTGAAGCTGTACAAGGAAGCCGGCTGCAAAACCCTGATCCTCAAGCTGGGCGAACGCGGCCTCCTCACCTTCCGCTCCGTTCCCAAGAAAGACGAAGACGTCCGCGCTTTCGTGACCCTGGACAGCTTTGCGGAAAAAGTGATTGACGCGGTGGGCTCCGGCGATGCGCTGCTGGCCTATGCAGCCCTGGCGCTCTATGTCACGAAAAACAGCATCATCGCCTCGGCACTGGGGTCCTTCTCTGCCGCCATCGAATGCGAGCATGAAGGCAATGTTCCGGTGCGGCCCAAGGACATGCTCGACAAGCTCGCCCGGTTCGAGCGTCTCATTCACTATAGCTGAGGCCGTGAATGAAGGTCGTCATCGTCGGATACGGAGTTCAGGGCAAGAAGCGGCTTCGCATCGCCGGCGATGATGCCGCCGGCATCGTGGATCCCGTTGCCCCGGAAGCGACCTGGAAAGAGATTACGGACGTGCCGCTGGACCGCTATGACGCGGCGCTGGTCTGCACCCCCGATGCGCCCAAGATGGCGATTCTTCGCCACCTCTTCCAGCACGGCAAGCACGCCCTGATCGAAAAACCGCTGCATGCCGAGAATGAAGCGGAACTGACCGAAGTGGAAACCATGGCGCGCAAGACCGGCGCTGTCTGCTACACCGCCTACAATCACCGCTTCGAGCCGCACTATGTGCGGATGCGTGATTTGATCGCCTCGGGCGCGTTGGGAAAAATCTACCGCTGCCGCATGTTCTACGGCAACGGCACGGCCCGCCTGGTGCGCAATTCGGAATGGCGCGACAAGGGCGCCGGCGTGTTGCCCGACCTGGGCTCGCACCTGCTGGACACGGCGCGCTTCTGGTTCGGCGATATCGGCGAGGATTTCCGCCTGGTCTCGGCCAGCCGTTTCGAGAATCGCGCCCCCGACCATGTGGTGATCGATTCCCAGTCTTCGTCACCGGCGCTGGAACTGGAAATGACGCTGCTGAACTGGCGCAATCATTTCACCTGCGATATTTTCGCCGAAAAAGGCACCGCCCATATTGAATCCCTGTGCAAATGGGGTCCCACCACCTTTACCCACCGCACCCGGATATTGCCCAGCGGGCGGCCGCCCGAAGCCGCCGTCACCCTGACCCAGGAAGACCCCACCTGGACGCTGGAATATGAGCATTTCAGAAATCTGGTCGCGGCCAAAACGCCGGCCGATCTGTCCCAGGACCGCTGGCTGCAGCGGGTGCTGGGCAAGCTTTCCGAAGAAGCGAGTTCCAAACCGGCATGAGCAGCAAACCGAAGATCGCCTATGCGGGCATGACGCATCTGGGCTTGTGCTCGTCCGTCGGCGGCTCCAGCAAGGGTTTCCCCATGCTGGGATTCGACACCGACCCCGCGCTGGTCGCCCGGCTGGAGCAGGGCAAACTGCCCGTGGTCGAGCCGGACCTGGACGACATGCTGGCCGCCAATCGCGATCACATGGCTTTCACCAGCGACCCCGCCCGGCTCAGGGATTGCGACGTGGTTTATATTGCGCCCGATGTGCCCACCGACGATATGGGCGGCAGCGACCTTTCGGGGCTCGACAGCCTGCTGGAACTGGTTCTGGCCAACACGCGTCCGGATGCGGTGGTCGTGGTGCTGAGCCAGGTCCCCCCGGGCTACACCCGTGCCCGCCAGCGCCAGGGCCGTCAGCTCTATTACCAAGTGGAGACGTTGGTCTTCGGCCGGGCGGTCGAGAGGGCCACGCAGCCTGAACGGTTCATTGTGGGCGCCCCTGACGGCGTCACCCTGCCCCCGGCTCTCAGGGCCTATCTGGAGGCTTTTGGCTGCCCGCTGCTGCCCATGCGGTTCGAGAGCGCCGAATTGACCAAAATCTCCATCAATTGCTGTCTGGTGGCCTCTGTGACCGTGGCCAACACCCTGGCGGAGCTGTGCGAACGGATTGGGGCGGACTGGTCGGAAATCGCCCCCGCCCTCAAGCTGGACAAGCGCATCGGTGCCTATTCGTACCTTTCCCCCGGCCTGGGCCTGGCGGGCGGCAACCTGGAGCGGGACCTGGCCACCGTCATCCGCTTTTCCGAGGAATACGGCACTGATGCCGGCCTGATCAAAGCCTTTGTCGCGAGCAGCAAGCATCGCAAGGACTGGGCCCTAAGGACCCTTCATGAGCTGGTGCTGGCTCGAAAGCCGGATGCTAGGCTGGCGGTGCTGGGGCTTGCCTACAAGGAAAATACCCATTCGGTGAAAAACTCACCGTCGCTGGCGCTGATCCGCCATCTGGCGCCCTGGCCGCTGACGGTATTCGATCCGGTGGTGCCGGCCAGCGCCGCGCCGCATCCCAATGTCACCGGCGCGCCTTCGGCGCTGGACGCCGTGAAAGGCGCCGATGCCCTTGCCATCATGACGCCCTGGCCCGAATTCAAAAAGCTCGATCCCGCCGCCATCGCGGGAGCCATGGCGGGCAAGACCGTGCTCGATCCCTATCGCGTTCTCGATCCCGCCAAGGCCAAGGCGGCGGGCCTGGATCACCGGCTGCTGGGTGTCGCCTGATGCTTGCTCACGCTCACGAAAAACCCGTCATTCCCAAGCGCGCCGTTGTCATAGGCGCGGGCGGCTTTGTCGGCGGTGCCATCCTGAAGGAAATTCAGAAGGCCAATATCCCGGCCTTGGGAATCACGCGCAAGGACGCCGACCTTTTGTCGGCAGGCAGCGGAGAGGCGCTGGCGGCGCTGTTGAAGCCGGACGACGCGGTGGTGTTCGTCTCTGCCATCGCTCCCGCCAAGAATGCGGCGCAGGTCATGACCAATCTGCGCATGGGTGAAGCCGCCATCGCCGCCTTCGCCGCCGTGCCGCCCGCCCATCTCATCTATATCAGTTCGGACGCGGTTTATGCCGATGACGCCACCCCGGTGACGGAACGCTCGCCGGTGGCGCCCTCCACCACGCATGGCCTGATGCACGTGGCGCGCGAGCTTATGTTCCGCAGCGAGTACAAGGGTCCCTTCGCCATCCTGCGCCCCACCCTTATTTACGGCGCCGGCGATCCCCATTCCGGCTATGGTCCCAATCGCTTCCGCAAGCTGGCCGCCAAAGGCGAGCCAATCGGCTTATTCGGCGAGGGCGAAGAAAAGCGCGATCATGTCGCGGTGGAGGATGTCGCCAGGCTGGTGGTGAGAATTCTTCTGCATGGCAGCAGCGGCGTGCTGAACGCCGTTACCGGCGTCGCCACATCCTTTCACGACATCGCCCGGATCGTGGCGGGCGAATTTGGCCCGCCGGCCAGGATCGAACTGGTGCCGCGCCCCGGTCCCAGGCCGCATTTGCTGCACCGCTTCTTCGACATCACTGACGCTTACAAATCCTTCCCGGATTTTAAATACGAGGCGCTGGCAACGGGTCTGAAGCGTGTGCATCGGGAAGTTCAGGCGGGCCTCTTAACACCGAGGGGAAATTCCAGAATTCCGGCGCCGGATTGACAGCGCGCGCGTCCCATGGTGCGGTTAGCTTGAGCCCCGCAGCGGGCTACATGAAAAGCAGGCGGCGGCAATGCTCTACATCCTGGTTGGATTCGGTCTGTGTTTCGTGGCAATCCGATACGGCCTGGCTCTCCCCGCTAAAAGGAGAACTCTGATGCTGGCGGGGCCGGTTGGGGTTGTCATTTGCGTCCTGATGATTTTGTTCGGATTGGGGGCAATCGGGTGGGGAATACTGGGGTATATTTAGCCGCGCCCAATTCAAAGTGAGCCGCGGCCCATAGAAGCTTGCGCCCGCCGTTATGGGCGTTTAAACGGTGCCCTCCGCCCCCAGGAGCCCTCATGGCCGAAGTCAATCTTCTCGACAAGCTGCCCAAGGGCAAGCGCAATTTGAACGCCCGCGCCACCGCCAAGACGGACGAGCATATTCGCATCAGCCGTGAATATGGCGAACAGTATTTCGATGGGCCACGCGAATATGGTTATGGTGGCTATCGCTATGACGGGCGCTGGGTGCCGGTGGCGCAGGACATGATCGCGCATTTCGACCTGAAGCCCGGCGACCGCGTATTGGATGTCGGCTGCGCCAAGGGTTTCCTGGTCAAGGATTTCATGAAGGCGCTGCCGGGATTGGAAGCTTTCGGTCAGGACATCTCGAAATACGCCATGATGAAATGCGAGCCCGAAGTCATTGGCCGGCTGCATCTGGGCAGCGGCGACGACCTGCCTTTCCCCGACAACAGCTTCAAGGCCGCAATCAGCCTCAACACCATTCACAATTTCGACCGCGCAGGTTGCGTGCGTGCGCTGAAGGAGTTGCAGCGCGTCTCCGGCGGCCGCGCATTCGTGCAGGTGGATTCATATCGCACGCCGGAACAGAAAGCGGTGTTCGAGGATTGGGTGCTGACCGCGAAATTCTACGGCTATCCCCATGAGTGGATAGACGTCTTCAAGGACGCCGGCTACACCGGCGATTATTACTGGACCATCATCGAGTAGGCGAACCATGCACTTACGCAACAGCAAATTCGATCCCGCCATCGCAAAGGCGCGGGCGACCAAGTACCGCCGCCGCATTCTGGACATGTCCCAGCATGTCTCGGCGCTGCATATCGCAGGCGCCTATTCCTGCACAGAACTGGTGGACGCCATTTACAATGAATTCATGCGGCCCGACCCCGGCGGTGGCAAGTCGCCCGACACATTCCTGATCTCCAAGGGCCATGGCTGCATGATCCAGTACGTCATTCTGGAAGATCACGGCATCCTTTCGAAGAAGGACCTTGACGAATATTGCACGCCGCAGGGTATCCTCGGCACCCACCCCGATTACGGCAATCCCGGCATCGAAGCTTCCACCGGTTCGCTGGGCCACGGCCTGTCGATGGTGGTGGGCATGGCGCTGGCGGAACGTGGCAGCAAGCGCGATGGGGTCATCTATACCGTGCTCAGTGACGGCGAGGTGCAGGAAGGCTCGACCTGGGAAGCCATCCTGATGGCCTCCTCGCTCAAGCTGGGCAACATCGTCGCATTCATCGACAATAACGATTTCCAGAGCCTGGGCCGCACCTCGGAAACCCACCCCTCCTTCTACCCCCTGACCGACAAGTTCGTTGCCTTTGGCTGGGAGACGGTGGAAGTGGACGGCCACGACCCCAAGGCGATTTATGAGGCGGTGAAGAACCGCAGTGGAACCAGGCCCTTCATGGTGGTGGCCAAGACCACCAAGGGCAAGGGCGTCAGCTATATGGAGAATGTGCCGATGTGGCATTACCGCTCGCCCAACAAGGCCGAATATGCCCAGGCCGTCGCCGAGCTGGAGGCTCAGACGTGAGAAATACCTTTTCCGAGGCGCTGTACGAAGAAGCCACCAAGAATTCCGACATCTACCTGGTGGTGGCCGATATCTCGCCCGCCGGCAGCATGGCCAAATTCACCACCCAATATCCCGAACGCTTCATCAATGTCGGTGTCGCCGAACAGAGTATGATCGGCATCGCGGCGGGCCTGGCGCTGAAGGGCAAGCAGCCATTCGCCTATACCATTGCCACGTTTTCGCTCTACCGGCCGTTTGAGATGGTGCGCGACGATCTGGGCTACCAGAACCTGCCCGTCACAGTGGTCGGCATGGGCGCGGGCATCATCTATTCCACCCTGGGCGGAACGCATCACACCCAGGAAGACATCGCGATCGCCGGCGCCATACCCAACATGCAGATCGTCGCCCCCTGCGATCCGACGGAATGCACCGATGCGACGCGCTGGTGCGCCCGGCAGAAGAACGGCCCGGTCTATCTGCGCATCGGCAAGGCGGGCGAGCCGATCCTCACCCAGACCGCCGAGCCCTGGGAATTCGGCAAGATCCGCTATCTGCGCCGCGGCACGGACGTCTGCATTCTCACCTTCGGCGTCATCACCCGCATGGCGGCGCAGGTTGCCGACGAACTCACCAAACAGGGCAAATCGGTTTCGCTGGTGTCGGTGCACACGATGAAGCCGATTGACCGCGTGGGCATCGCCAAGGCGTTGGCCAGCCACAAACAGGTGATCGTGATCGAGGAGCATGCGCCCCAGGGCGGCCTTGCGGCCCACACCAAGCAGATCGCCTGGGACACCAAGGCAACATGCCGGCTCGACACATTCAGCCTGCAGGACGCCTTCATCCACAATTACGGTTCCTGGGAAGACCTGCTCGACGCGCACGGCATCTCCGTCAAGAAAATCCTCGCCAAGGTCGCCTGAACGTGCAGGTCCTGGTCACCGGTGTTTCCGGTTTCTCGGGATCCTTTGTCGCCCGCGCGCTGGCGTCCGCCGGCCACGATGTCACGGGGCTTTTTCGCCGCGAAACGAATTTCCTGGCGCAGGCGCGCAAGCAGGCGAATATCCGTCTCGAACAGGCGGGTCTGGACAGTGTGGGCGGGCTGGCAGGGCCTTTCGAAGCGATTGTCCATACAGCGGCCACCTCGCCTGCGCCCGGCATCACCGACGCGATGATCGTCCGCGACAATCTCGACGGCACGACGGCGCTGCTGGCGGAAGCCGGGCGCTGGGGAACGGAACGCTTTGTCTTTTTCTCTTCTCTGTCCCTTTATGGCGACGTGACGGCGCCACTGCTTGACGAGGAAACCGCCATCGTAAATCCCGATATCTATGGCGCCAGCAAGCGGCAATGCGAATTGCTGGTAAGTGGCTCCGGCATTCCCAGCCTGTCTCTGCGCCTGCCAGGCGTGCTCGGCCCAGGCGCGCACCGCAACTGGCTGTCCGGCATCGCCACCAAGCTGAAGGCGAGAAAAACGATCCGCGCCTTCCATCTGGACAGCCCTTTCAACAACGCCGTGCACATTGACGACATCGCAAGACTCGTAAGCACGGTGCTAGCGCATTCCTGGACGGATTTCGACGCCGTAGTACTGGGCGCGCGTGGAGCGCTTCCCGTACGTCGGGTGATCGAAAGTCTGGCGCAGGGCCTTGGTGTCACGGCGCAGATTGAACCGGCGCCCGCGACCAAATCCTCCTTCATATTGTCATCCCATCGCGCCATCGCGCGCTGGGGTTATGATCCGATGGAAATCGGAGAGATGGCGGAACGGTATGGGAGGGAGATCCGCCTGTCATGAGACTGATCAAGAACACGGCAATGCAATTACATTATCCTGTTCCGAGAAAGGCGCCTTGCGCCGATAGACGGAGTACATTCCAAACTGGTCCGACGCGTTAAAACTGTCGCTGAACCAGCGCCAGAAGGCTGGGTAGCGCTGGAAATGAGCAATCGGGTTTTTCCCACCGGCACTCGTGCTCGCCCATGCTGGCATATCTCGGCGGATAAAGACCCACCGGGAATCGCTTTCCACGATATCGCGACGAATACCATCTGTCGCCTGACAGCCGGACGGCTTATTGTGCGTCGCCTCGGCAATCGAAAAATTTAATTCCAAGCCAGCGGTGCGGCTTATGACTGGTCTGCCCATATGCAACATAGACAATATCGGATCGGACAACACAGCGCCATATTGCGGCGCGACAATTGAAATGGTATCGCGCGCCGGGACATGCGTTGTAACCCAGTCGGCAAATGGATCGGGGTGGACACCACCAAATTCTTGATACTGAAGCCCCTCAAGATACTTCTTGCCTGCCAACCGCAATATTCCCGTGTATGGCTGATAGGCGAACACCAAAAAGCAAGCCATAGCGCTCAGAACCCAAGTCTCATAGGCGAAGGGATAAGACATGAAACAGCGCAAATGCACATCCAGCCGGGGCCGACAGAGTGATGCCACCAGCATTCCAATGATTGCGAAATAAACGGGGATCAAATAGTAGGTCCGAAATAACCCCTGCAGCACGCTAAGAACAAGACCTAGAACAAAGGTCGCGATGCAGGCCTCCATGAAAGGGTGAAGGCGGCCTTTCGTCGCGATAGGGCCGACAACCAGCACACCTCCCACAAGGCTTTCGAGCAAAATGGGCGACCGGAGAATTCCCACAAGTGTATCGATATATCGAATGCCCACTCCATTGTAATAGTCGAATATTTGAATGTCATGAAGGTAGGCGCTGAAGCTGAACAGCGTAAAGAAAATCGCCAGCTGTATTGCGCCGACGGAGATGAAAACAATGAACGGCAATAGCCGGCACTGATTTTTCCAGCGCAACCAAAGCCAAGCCTCCGTGCCTCCAGCGATCAGCGCAAAGTGCGGCTTTACGCATATAAGGAACCCCAAGAGCGCGCCGCTCGCGATCTGCGTCCAGCGCGGCGGTTCTCCCGAGCCCGTGCGGATCAGAAGATAGGGGACCCAGGCCAGTATGAAAAAATATTCACGTTGCCCGAAAAAATAGTCGTGCGCGGCAAGTAACAGTGCAGATGCCCATAACGCTCCGGCGATCATGCGATACGGGGCATGCGTGGCGGATCCGAACAAATAACCTGAAAAAACCGCCAGCAGGGAAACGGTCAGATTAAAGGAAAAAACAATCGTCCAGTGAGTTGCAAGCGAAAGTAAAACAGGAAGTTCGTGCAGGATATAGATCTGTGGCGGATGAACGTCCTGAATGTTAACATAAAGTTCGCGGCCGAGCAGCCATTGCTGTGCGTGCAGGACGAAAATGGCTTGATCAATTAAGATGTCGCGCCCAAATGCACTAAGCAGAAACGCGACAGCGCAAAAGAGGCTGGCGACAATCGCCAATTGACGTGGAGCGAAAAAGCTTGGGGCCGCACCGGAGAAGCGTATATTTTCAGGCCACGCCCGTGACAAATGAAATCTCTTTTTATTCATCTCTCAGGCTGCAATTTTCGCGCGGGCGCGATGCCAGGCCAATGTCCGTTCCACGGAATCCGCGACCGAAAATGCCGGCTTGAACTCGAATGCCTGACTGGCGCGCGTCATGTCCGGCACCAGATGCGCGGTCGCGGCGCGGCCTCCCGCCGTATTGGTCTTGATTTCCAGCGGCAAGCCCGATTTGCGCAAGACCAGAGCCGCCAGCTCGTTCAGCGCAATGGCATTCGGGTGGCCGACATTAAAGATGCTGCCATTTGTGCCGCTCACCAGCATGCGGAGCAGCAGAAAGGCCGCGTCGCTGCCATACAGGAAGCTGCGCCTGGTGTTGCCGTCACCCTGAATTTTGAGCGGCTGCTGCTTGAGGGCGGCATGCAGGAAATTGTTGATCGCCCAGGGGGCATCCAGGGCCTGAAACGGGCCGATAAAGGTGAAGGGCCGGGCGATGATCACGGGCGTACGCGACTGGCTGCGGGCGCTGGCGCAAAGCGCCTCGCCATAACGCTTGGCCTCGGCATAAGCCGAAGGCATCGTCGCCGGATCAATCCTGCCGATGAAATCTTCCGGCAACGCATCCAGCTCCGGCGGCTGGCTGCCATAGATCGCCGCCGAACTGAGATTCACCAGCATGCGGAAATTCAGGCATTGTTCCGCGGTCCGCAGCACCCGATAGGTCCCGGCCGAAATGACGTCCATCGTCTCCATGGGATTGCTGACATGGGCGCGATTGTCGGGGCTGCCGGTGGCGTGGATGATCCAGCTGGCAGCTGCCGGAACATCAATGAATTGCCTGATATCGGCGGGGACAAAGCGGATATCCCGCCGGCCGGCCAGATGCGGCGCGCTATCGTCCAGCCGCGCCTTGCGGCGCGCCGTCAGGACCAGTTCAATCCCGAAATTGTGCTTGTCGTTGAGATAGGCGCAAAGCGTTGACAGCCATGCCCCTACAAATCCGCTGCCGCCGGTGATGACAAGTGTGCCATGCCGCAAAGGCTCCAGCGCAACAGCGCCCCGCAGGCCCAAAGAACGCATGCAGTCTTCGTGAAAATTTTCCACAGGCCTTACGAAACCTTGGCCAGTTTGGCCTTGGCAAGCTTTTCGGCGCTCTCCAGGATCAGGTCTTCCTGCCCGGCAACCACACCGCGCTTGCCGAGATCGAAGAAGATATCGCGCGGGTCGATTTTGTATTCCGCGGCGATGCGCCGGACGGGCTTGAGGAAGCCTGAAAAGACCCCCGCCATGCCGCTGACGATGCTGGTGGACGATACGGTCGGCACGACCTTCATCAGATTTTCTTCGGCGTAATCGCCAAGGTCAAGCACACCATAAAGATCGATGCCCGTCTGATAGCCCAGCTTGTGCAGCACCGCGACCAGCGCTTCCAGCTGTGTATTGCCCGCCCCGGCGCCAAAACCACGGGCGCTGGCGTCCAGAATGGTGGCGCCCACTTCGACAGCGGCAATGGAATTGGCCACCGCCATGCTCAAATTGTTGTGGCCGTGAAAGCCCACGGGGATTGAGAGATTTTCCACCAGCTTGCCGATGCGAAGCCGCACATCGTTCGGCAGATAGGTGCCCGAGGAATCCATGATCACCAGCGCCTCGGCGCCGGAGGCTTCCATCTTGCGGGCTTCCTCCAGCAGGATTTCCGGCGTCGCCATATGCGACATCATCAGAACGCCATAGGTGGTCTTGCCCTGCTTGCGCGAATAATTGAGGAAGCGGTCGGTGATGTCAGCCTCGGTGCAATGCGAGGCGATGCGAAACACATCCACCCCCGCATCCATGGCCGGCTTGAGATCGCGATCGATGGTGGCAAAACCGGGAATGACATGAACGCCCAGCAGGCTGCGCTTCAGATTGTCCCGCGCCGCTTTCAGCAGGGCGCCGTCGGGCGCCGCCGCCAGGCCAAGCTGCAGCGAGGAGGCGCCGATGCCGTTGCCATGGCCGACCTCCACAATCGGAATGCCGGCATTCTCGGCGATCCGGCAATAGGCTGCGATCTGGTCGGGCGTGAGGCTATGGCCGACCGCGTGATTGCCGTCCCGCAGGGAGGGATCGCTCATCAGGATGAATTTGGCGCCGGAATCCGCTGTCATTGGACAACCCGAAAGCTGGGAGAGATTTGCAGCGTCTGGCGGGCAAAACGCTCGGCCGCCGCAATCGCCGCGCAGTTAATGATATCCAGATTACCGGCATAAGCCGGTAGATAATCGCCGCGGCCGATCACCCGCAGCATGGTGACGACGCGATCATTGTCGATCTTGGGGCCGACCAGGATTTCATAGCCCGGAACATATTGCTGGACCTGGCGCACCACGGTTTGCAGGCACTCGGCGAATTTCTCCATGTTCGGCTTGGCGATCTTGGCGAAGATCGTGGTCTGCATGTTGATGCAGGGCACAGCGGGGTTGAGATTCAGGATCGCCTTGGCAAATCGGGCGCCGGAATAAAGCTTCACGGCGCTCTCTGTGGTGTGAATATATTCGTCCAGGTTGCGGCGCGTCGCCTGACCGGCCGACCGCGAGGCGATGCTCGAAACCACTTCAATATATTCAATGTCGTCATGCGCCTGGCCCAGCGCATAGGCGATGGGAACCGAAGCCTGGCCGCCGCAGGTGACCATGTTGCAATTCCCGCTCAGGGGCCCGGCCGCATCCACTGCCGGCACGACGAACGGCCCGACCTTTGCCGGCGTCAGGTCAATGACGAATTTTCCCAGCCGCTCAAGGATGGGGGCATGCTCCAGATGGCTGATCGCCGAGGTGGCGTCAAACACGATGTCGCAGCAATCGGGATTCTTCTCGATGAACCCGATGCCGTCGGTCGAAATCGTAATGCCGAGCGAGGCAGCCTTGGTCAGTCCCGGCGATGACAGGTTGCGGCCCACCAGGGCGACGCATTCCATCATCTCGGACCTGAGGATCTTCATCATCAGGTCCGTACCGATATTGCCGCTGCCGAGAATGACCGCGCGGAGCCTCGTGCCGACTTTTTTGGCGGGGGATCGCATAAATCGTCTATACCATTGGTCCAGCGGACAAATCCAGCGATTCCGGGCAAAAAAGCCGGCCATTGCCTTTAAATTTGCCCAAAAAACTGCCAAATGCCCGCCGGGGCTTGAAGACACGGGGAAACTTCTATTTCCCTGACGCCGGATTTTCCGGACCGGCGATACGCAGAATGCGGCACGGGATCGGCCCACCGGCGAACAGCAGCGTTGTTAGAGAAGGCATTATGGATATCAAAGTTTCTGATCTGGTGGCTGAATTTCTGGAGGCGCGCGGCCTGCGGCACGTGTTTGGAATTGTCGGCGCCGGAAACGCCAATCTTTTCGATGCGGTCGGACGGCTGGGCTTCACCGAGATCGTCTGCGTCCATCACGAACAGGCTGCCTGCATGGCGGCCCAGATTTATTATCGCATGACCGGCAATGTCACCGCTGCGCTGCTGACCACGGGCGCGGGCTCGACCAACGCGGTGACCGGCATTGTCAGCGCCTGGATGGATTCCATTCCCATGCTGGCCATATCCGGAAATGAAAATTCCCGCTTCGCCCGCGACGACAATCCCCTCCGGGCCTGGGGCGTACAGGGCTATGACAGCACAGAGATGGTGCGCAAAGTCACGAAATATGCCGTGCGGGTATTCGATCCGACCATGGCGGTCTTTGAACTGGAAAAAGCCGTCGCCATCGCCGCATCGGGGCGTCCGGGTCCGGTCTGGGTGGATATTCCGATGGACATCCAATCCATGTCGGTCAAACGCGAAGATGTAAGGCAATACTTCGCAACGGATGAGCGCCCTCACCCTGCTGCCGGCCAGGTTGCGCAACTCATTGAAAAAATCCGCAAGGCCAAACGGCCGGTATTGTGGCTGGGCAACGGCATTCGCCTGGCAGGCGCGGCGGATCAGGTTGCGCCGCTGATATCGCGCCTGGGAATTCCCACACTGTTGTCCTGGGCCGGAATCGACATGGTGGATTCGGACAATGTCCTGGTTTACGGACGGGCCGGTGTCTATGGCCAACGCTGCGCCAATTTTGTCCTGCAGAACTCCGACCTGGTGATCGCGATCGGCACCCGGCTTGCCATTCCCCAGATCGGCTATGTCGTCGACGAACTGGCGCGCGATGCCGAACTGGTCGTCGTGGATGTCGAAGAAAGTGAAGCCAAAAAGCTCGGCAAGCGTGTCACCCTGCCGATTGTCGCCGATGCGGGCCTGTTCATTTCGGAACTGATTGCGTCACTGGGCAACGAAAACCTGACGGCGCCCGCGGCCTGGATCGCGCAGTGCGAAACCTATCGCAAGCGCTATCCCTGGGTCGGGCCGGAACATGCCGACCAGCCGCCCTTTATCAACTCCTACACCTTCATGGAAAAACTGGTCGGCCATTTCAAGCCGGACCAGGTCGTAGTGACTGACATGGGAACGGCATTGCTGTCGGGACACCAGGTCCTCAAGATCAAGGACGGCCAGCGGTTGATGACCTCAACCGGGCTTGGCGAAATGGGCTATGGCCTGCCCGGCGCGATCGGCGCCTCCTTTGCGCGCGAACGCGGCGAAGTCATGTGCCTGAACTGTGACGGCGGCATGATGATGAATTTGCAGGAACTGCAGACGATGGCGCACCACCGGCTGCCCATCAAGCTGTTCATTTTCAACAATGACGGCTACCTGATGATCAAGCACACCCAGACCAACCTTTATTCCGGACGCGCCGTCGGGGTGGACCAAAGCTCAGGCGTTTCCTGCCCGGATTTTTCCAAGCTCGCCAAGGCGTTCGATTTCCCGGCCTACCAGATCCGCAGCTGGGAGGATTTCGATCGCGTGCTGCCGCTGGTGCAGGCCGAAAAAGGACCGGTCATCTGTGAAGTCTTCATGCACCCGACGCAGCTCTTCGTTCCCAAACTGTCGCTGGCAAAACAGGCGGATGGAACGATTGTCTCCCCGCCGCTGGAAGACCTCTCACCGCTATTGCCGCGGGACTCCTTGCACGAGGACATGATCGTCGGGCTGCATCCCAAGTCGAAGAATCTCTGATGCCCGCCTCAAACTTCGTGGCACGACTGGAGGAATCCCTGCTGGGCCACTGGCTGACGCCAGGTCAACGTCAGTTTGTACGTTTCCTTTTTGTCGGCGCGCTCAATACCGGCGTCGGCTATGGCTTTTTTGTCCTGTTCGTCTTGATGAAACTGGGTCCCAATATCTCGCTGACCCTGGCGACCGGACTGGGCGTCCTGTTCAACTATATGACCACCGGGCGGCTGGTGTTCGCGGCGCGCGGCCTTGGCCGCCTGCCTTTTTTTGTCGCCGTCTACGGTTTGACATTCCTGCTCAACCTGTGGAGTCTCCATTTTCTCTTATCGTCAGGATTTTCCCCCATTTTGGCGCAGGCGATCCTGCTTCCCCTGATGGTGGTCCTGAATTTTGCCTTGAACAAGATATTTGTATTCCGACCCGCGCGGCTCTCATGAAAAAGCTCATCAGCATCACCACGCCCTGCTTCAACGAAGAAGAGAATGTGCGGGATTGCTACGAAGCCGTGAAGGCCCAGTTCGACGGGCCGCTGAGCGGCTACGACCGTGAGCATATCTTCGCCGACAATTGCTCCACCGACAAAACGGCCGCCATCCTGCGCGAGATCGCCGCTTCAGACCCCGCCGTGAAGGTGATCGTCAACGCCCGAAATTTCGGGCCGATGCGATCGACCTACAACGCCGTGCTGGCCTCGTCGGGTGACGCCATCCTGCTGTTTCAACCCGCAGACATGCAGGACCCGCCCTCGCTGCTGCCCCAGTTCGTGGCGTTGTGGGAACAAGGCTATGAAATCGTTTATGGCATCCGCGCCACGCGCTCGGAAGGCTGGGTGATGCGCGCGGTGCGGCATGCATTCTACCAGATGATCAGCCGCTTCTCCTACGTCTCCTTTCCGCCGGATGTCGGCGACTATCAATTGGTGGACCGCAAGGTGCTAGACGCCATGCGCAAAACCGAAGACGCCTATCCTTTCATGCGGATGATGACATTCGAGTCGGGCTTTCGCGCGGTTGGGGTGCCGTACCACTGGCTCGCGCGCAAGAAGGGTTTTTCCAAGAACAGTTTCTTCAGCCTGGTTGACCAGGGGCTGAACGGCATCATCACTTTCACGACCATACCGCTGCGCGGCGCCTTGTTCGTGGGCACCGCGGTTTCCATTCTGAGCATCGTTTACGCCGTGATTACGCTGGTCGCATCACTGCTGGCGACCGGCCATGTGGCACAGCCGGGCATTCCCACGCTGATCGTGGCGCTGTTCTTCTTCGCCGGCATCCAGATATTTTTCATGGGTCTGCTGGGGGAATATATTCTTGCCATCTATGGCCAGGTGCGCAAAAAGCCGCTGGTGATCGAGCGCGAGCGGATCAACTTCACCGCGAAAGAATAGCGCCCACTTCTTCCCGTATGGCGCTGTGCGAAGAATGGCCGGGAGCATATCCCAATGCGGCGGCAAGGTGATTGCGGGAAAAATAATTCGGCTTGTCGCCGGTGGCGTTGACGGTATCGGACGCGTCGGCAATTTCATATTTCATGCCGAAATCACCCGCCATTAGCTTGACCATTTCATATTTTGAAATCGGGCTCTGGCTGTAACAATCGAGGGCCATGTTGCTGCCCGGTGGCGCCGCCAGGCAGCATTCGATCAACTGACAGAAATCGGCTGGGTGCAGGAAATCGCGCATCAGCGGTCGATTGGTGGTCTGGAAGACAGATCCCGACCGCGCGGCGTTGACCATGTCCGCGATCAGGAAGCGCGCCGAAAGATCCATGCTGCGGCTGATATAGTTGAACACCCGGATATCGAAAATGCTTTCGCCGCGGCTGCGATGCAGCGCCTCGGCATAGAGTTTGGCCGCGCCGTAATAATCCTGAGGTTGGAGGGCATTGACCGGAATTTTGGCAAGGCTGTCCGCGGTAACGCCTTCCGCAAAACCGTGGCCATAAACCGCGCCGCTGCTGAGGAAAATATAGCGTGTCTCCGGGTGCCGGCGCAAATAATCCAGCGCCAGCAGATCGAACTCCCGCGTCACGGCGAAAATATCCGCGCCCATCTGCCGGGCGCGGACAGGATCGCCAACGCCGACAAAGTTGATGATGGCGGCATACTTGTCCTGACCGAACCCGGAATAGGGCCGCGTTTGTGCAGTGCGGCCAAAAAGATGCAGGTCAGTGCCGGAGCTGCCAAACCGCGCCACGAAATCCCGCGCGATCTGGCTTGTGGCGCCGAGAATGGCGATGGGGCCGGGCGCCATGCGCCCTATTTCGCCCGCATGGCGGCGTGCAGCGTCTCGATCATGTAATCGATACGGGGCTGGTCAAGTCCCGGAAATACGCCGATCCAGAACACATTGTTCATGATGAAGTCGGCCCCCGGCAGGTCGCCGATCACCCGGCAATTGACGTCGCGGTAGGCTGGCTGGCGCAGCAGGTTGCCGCCGAACAGCAGGCGTGTTGCAACCTTGTGGTCTTCGAGATAGCCGACAATTTCCTCCCGCGTCCGGGGACCGCCGGGCCGCACGGCGATGGGATAGCCGAACCAGGACGGATCGCTGTTCGCCGTCGCCTCGGGCAGGATCAGCAAGTCCTGCAGATCGCCCAGACCATCCGTCAGCAGCTTGAAATTGCGCCGCCGCGCAGCGATGAAATCCGGGGCGCGGTCCAGCTGCGACAGGCCCACCGCCGCCTGCATGTCCGAAACCTTCAGATTATAGCCGATATGGCGATAGGTGTATTTGTGGTCATAGCCCTTGGGCAGGCTGCCCAGCTGCCAGCCGAACCGGTTGCCGCAGGTATTGTCCTTGCCCGGCGGGCAATAACAGTCGCGGCCCCAATCGCGGAAGCTCTCCAGGATTTTCTTGAGTGCCGGACGGTCCGTCATCACGGCGCCGCCCTCGCCCATGGTGATGTGATGGGCCGGATAGAAGCTGACCGTGGCGATATTGCCGAAGGTGCCTACCGGCTTGCCGTCATAGGTGGCGCCCAGCGCGTCGCAGCAATCCTCGATCAGCCACAGATCATGCTTGTCGCAGAACGTTTTTACCGCGCTGAGGTCGAACGGATTGCCCAGCGTGTGGGCGAACATCACGGCCCGCGTCTTGTCCGAGCGCGCTTCCTCCAGCATCAAGACATCGGCGTTGTAGGTCGGGACATGCGCGTCAATGAAGACGGGAATGCAGCCATTCTGGATGATGGGATTGACGGTGGTGGGAAAGCCCGCGGCGACGGTGATCACTTCATCGCCGGGCTTGAGGCGCTTGCCGCGCAACAATGGCGAGGTCAGCGCCGAAAAAGCCACCAGGTTGGCCGAGGAGCCCGAATTCACCAGCAGGGAATATTTGGTGCCGAAGAATTCCGCAAAGCGCGTTTCGAATTCGTCCGAGAAACGTCCCGCTGTCAGCCACATATCCAGGGCGCTGTCCACCAGGTTGCGCATGTCGGCTGGGCTCATCACCTTGCCGGACACCGCGACAGAACTCTCGCCGGGCACAAAATTGCGCGGGCCATGCACCCGCCGGGCATATTCCTCCGACAGTTCCAGGATCTGCCGGCGCAGTTCTGCCGTATCCAGTTTCTCGCCGCTGCTCACCCGATCGCTCCCCTTGTCTCGCCCGCCAGGGCCATCCGGGGTGCCGGCTGGCGTCCCGCCTGGAAAGCGGCGATTTGATCGCCGGTCACGCGCCCCATCTCCTCGCCCGCGGCATAGGCCTTGTACCAGGCGACGATGCTGGCCAGCGCATCATCCAGGAACCAGCGCGGCGCATAGCCCAGACGCGCCCCGGCCTTGGCAATATCCAGGCTCAGATAGGCTGCCTCGTGCGGATGGCCCGCGTTGTTATCCAGCGTCCAATGCGCCTTGTCGCCCCAAAGCTGCGCCAGGCGGTCGGCGATCCAGGATACGGGCTTGGCGTCATCAGGATTGGGACCGAAATTCCAGCCTTCGTCCGCGCCGCCGGCCCAGAGCGCCTCGCACAGGCTCAGATACCCTGCCAGCGGCTCCAGGACGTGTTGCCAGGGCCGCACAGCATGGGGCGAGCGGATCAGGGGCGCGTTGCCCTGCATGAAGGCCTGAACCAGATCCGGGATCAGCCGATCCTTGGCCCAGTCGCCGCCGCCGATCACATTGCCCGCCCGGGCCGTGGCGATCCTGGCGCTGCCTTCCGCGGCAAAGAAGGATTGGCGATAGGCTCCGGCGGCCAATTCGGCGCAGGCCTTGCTGTTGCTATAGGGGTCCCGCCCCCCCAGCCTATCGCCCTCCCGAAAGCTCTGAACCATGTCGTGATTTTCATAGCATTTGTCGGTGGTCACGATCAGGACTGCCCGGGCCGAAGGGGTGCCGCGCACCGCTTCCAGCAGGTTGACGGTGCCCATCACATTCACCGCATAGGTGCCGACCGGGTCGCTGTAGCCCTCGCGCACCAGCGGCTGCGCCGACATGTGAATGACGATGTCCGGTTTGGCGGACGCCATGGCGCGCTTCACCGCCTCCAGGTCGCGGATGTCGGAAACGGTATGCTGGGCGAGCCTGGGTTCAACCTTGGCCAGGTCGAAAAGGCTGGGCTGGGTGGGCGGCGCCAGTGCATAACCGCTGACCCTGGCGCCCAGCTGCGTCAGCCAGAGCGCCAGCCAGGAGCCCTTGAACCCCGTATGCCCCGTGAGGAATACGCGCTTGCCCTGCCAGAATGCTGGCGTCATTTCCAGACTTTCCACTCGGCGGCGCCGGATTCCCAAAGCCCGTCCAGATACTGCTTGTCGCGCAGCGTATCCATGGGCTGCCAGAAGCCGTTATGCCGGAACGCCTTCAACTGCTTTTCGGCGGCGAGCCGTTCCAGCGGTTCGCGTTCCCACGGCATCGCGTCGTCCGCGATGTAATCCAGTACCCGCGGCGACAGCACAAAATAGCCGCCATTGATATAGACGTTGTCGCCCACCGGCTTTTCCTGGAATGCCGTCACCAGATCGGTATTGTCCATGTCGAGGGCGCCGAAGCGCGCCGGCGGACGCACCGCACTGACCGTCGCCAGGCGCTTGTGGCCGCGATGAAAGGCGATCAGCCTGGCGATATCGATATTCGCCACGCCATCGCCATAGGTCATGCAGAAATCTTCTTCGCCGGCCAGATGGCGCGCCACGCGCTTGAGGCGCCCGCCGGTCTGGGTGGCTTCGCCGGTATCCACCAGCGTCACGCGCCAGGGCTCGGAATTGTTCTGATGCACTTCGCATTTGCCCGTCGTCATGTCGAAAGTCACGTCCGACATGTGCAGGCTGTAGTTGGCAAAATATTCCTTGATCAGATAGCCCTTGTAGCCGAGGCAGATGATGAAATCCGTCACGCCATAATGCGAATAGGTCTTCAGGATGTGCCACAGGACCGGCTGGCTGCCGATCTCGACCAGAGGCTTGGGTTTAACCTCGGTAACTTCCCTGAGCCTGGTCCCCAGGCCCCCTGCCAGGATGACCGCCTTCATGCCCTTCAGCCTTGATTTATAAGGAAAATTCGACTTCCGAATGTTAACATTGGGCACCCCTTCGGGTCAACTCGGGGCCCTTAGTGCCGGAAAACGAGATCGAAATTCATCAGGACCGGCGCCCGCACCAGTCCGGCATCGCGCGCCAGCGCTTCGCGGATCGCCGTGTCGACGCCCCGTACACTGGTATCGTCGACCACGATCACATCGCCACTGCGCAGGACCGGTCCGATCATGTCCAACCCGCCCTTGGTACCCGCATACTGGTCGGTATCCAAAAAGGCGAACGCCACATGGGGCGTCCTAGCGATGATTGCCGGGAGCGTGTCCTGGCAAAGGCCGGGCACGATTTCGATGTCGGCCTCGACACCGGCCTTGTGGTAATAGGATTGCACCAGACCCTGACGGTTATCGGCGAACATGCCGGCGGTATAGACCATGCCACCGCCATAATCCGAAGCGGTCGGCTCCGGCATGCCTTCAAACGTGTCCAGCGCATAGATGCGCCGCTTCAGTCCCAAGGCGCGTTGCAGCAGCGCCATCTGGATGGTGGTGCCGCCCATATAGACGCCGCATTCCACCACGATACCGCCCGGATCGGTGACGGCCGCCACCGCCGTGATCACCGCCTGCTTGTAGGGGTTGAGACAGGAGACCACGCCGCGGAAGCGCATGCTTTTCAGCACCGCGATATGCGCCTCCACCACCCGCATGATGCGGATTGGCCGGGCGCCCTTGGCGGCAACCTCGGCGTATAACCTTTCTTCTGCCACATCGTCGGCCACCAGCACGCAATCGAATTGCGCGGGATCGAAGGCCGCCAGCGGCTGGCTGGGGTGATAGACATCGTCCGGCTTTCCGGCAAAACAGGAAACGGCAAAGCCGCAATCGGCCAGTACCTCGAAATGCCGCAAAAAATTAAAATAATGGCCGACCAGCGCAGTACGGATCATGGCACCGGGGTCGGTGGCAGACACGCGGGTGGCGCGCAGCACGCGCCCCAGACCCTGGCAAATCAGCAGCGTATTCAGGTCGCGGGAGAAACGCTGGTAGTAAAGGCCACCATAAAGCTGCGCCACCTTGCCCACCAGACCCAACACATTCTTCATCTCACTGCCTTCCCGACACCGCTCCGCGCGACCCTATCAGATATCGGCCCCGGGCCTGCAACATGGCCGCTCACGGCTGCAGACGCGCCTGATTGGCGTGCATCCAAAGGGCAAAACCGTCGTACGGGGTCAGGCGCAGGCTGCCAAGGGCCTCACGCGCGGTGAACGCCATTACCGCCCGGCCCTCGCCAAGACGGATGCGGCCCAGAATCGCATCCGGCAGCGGACCCAACTCGAAAAAAATCCGACGAATGGGGGGACGGTTGCAAAAGCCGAGATCGAAATCGAACCGGGTGAAATAGCGAAATTCGCTTTCCGGAAAATCCAGCCCGAGCTCTTCCATCAGCTCGCGGCGCAAACCTTCGGGATCGCTTTCGCCCTGTTCGGTGGCGCCGCCGAACAGGCCCCAGTGATCGGGAAAAAATATCTCCGGCTTGGGATCGCGGTGCTGCAGCAGATAGCGGCCGCCTTCGACCAGAATGATCGCGGCGGTTGCTCCGCCCGGAACCAGCGGCATGCGGGAATCGAGAAACGGATCAAGCATTCGTGTGCCTATAGCAGAGCCAGACTGCCGACGCCGATGGAGACGAGCGCCGCGCCCGCCAGCCGTGACGGCGAAAAACGCTCCCGCAGGAAGATCACACCGATAAGTGAGGCGAATAGGACGCTGACCTCACGCAAAGCCGTCACCATGCCGACGGGCGCCTGCCCCAGGGCCCAGAGGAAAACGCAAAAAGATATGACACCCAGGGCACCACTGAGCAATACCCGGCCGCGCTGTCGGTAAAGCGTGGGCCATAGATCATTGCCCACCAGCCGCCAGGACAGCAGCACATAGGCGCCGCCATCCAGCACCATCAGCCAGATCGTGAAGCTGACCCAGTCACCCTTGAGACGCACACCGTAACCATCCACCACCGAATAGGCCGCCACCGACAGCCCCACCAGCGCCGCCAGTACGATCACAAGGATGCGGGGCCGGCCGGTCCGGTCCAGCGCGAGCAACAGCAGCCCGAGACAGATTGTCACGATGCCCGCCAAATGCGCCGGACTGGGAACTTCGCCCAGAAAAATCATCGCCAGCAACGTCGCCGCCAGGGGCGACATGCCGCGCGCCAGCGGAAAGGACTGGCCCAGATCGCCCGCCGCATAAAGCCGCGCCAGTCCGATCTTGTAAAAATTGTGCAGCAACACCGAACCCGCCAGCACCGGCCAGACACGGCCGTGCGGCAGGGACACAAATGGCAGGGCGAATAGCGACAGGCCGGCACTAACCACATTCATCCCCGCCAGCCCGACCATCCTGTCGGGGGACTGCTTGATCATGGCGTGCCAGGACGAATGCAGCAGCGCCGCCGCGATGACAATGATAAAAACCGGGCTGTTCAAGGAAGGGGAATCGGTGGTTCGAGGCGGGCTTACATTATATCGCAATTACGCTATAAGCAGGCCCTTCCCGCCATGAAAATCATGAGAAATCAATGCCCTTGACGAGTGAAAACGCCGCACTGGCGCCCGAGCTTTACGACCGGGAAGAGCAAAAGGGCCGGGCGACACTTTCCAATCGCATCATCGAAGCTTTCCAACCCCAGGTTTTCAACGCCACCGGCTATCCCGTTCATGTCAGGTCGGAAGCCGAACTCTGGCGCTATGTCGATGTGATGCATGAGACGCGGCTCAAAAGCACCGTCGAGGACCTGCTGCAAGGACTGACGCCGGACGAATTTGCCCTCTTCCAGCGCGCCGTGCGTTTCATAATCGACTTCACCACGATGACATTCGGTCGGCCTCTGCGCTGCGAAAACGCACTGATGCGGGCGATGGGGATTTTTCGCTATATCCGCGCCGCCCAGCCAAAACGGGTGATGGAGTTCGGGCCGGGCTCCGGTTATCTCGGCCTGCTGCACATCCTGGACGGCATTTCCTATATCGGCGTGGAGAACACCCAAGCCTTTTATCTGCTGCAAAACCGGATGTGGTCGGCCGCAGCCAAGTCAGGCTTCTGCGAGCTGGCCAGCGAGCCTATGAGTTTGCGCGACGTCACGGCGCGCCTTGATGATTATCAGGCCGTTCATATCCCCTGGTGGAAAATCATTGATGTGGAGCCGGCGGAACTGCCTTTGGCGGTCGATCTGGTCACGGCCAATCACTGCCTGGCGGAAATGCAGGACAGCGCGATGAAATACTATGTGCGCATGTCCTATGCTGCCCTGAAAAATACGCGCGCGCCGGTCATATTCGAAGGTTGGGGTTATGAATTGTTGCGGTCGCGGGGATTTGTTGCGCGGGAGTTTGACGCCACCGGTTTTCGGATGTGCCATGTGGAAGAACGTGTCGTGGCCTATTCCTCCGACCCTGCCATAAGCGATTATCAGGTGCTGCCACGCACTACATCCGTCCGGGAAAAGTTTCGCAGCATGAGCCGCCGCGTGCTGCGGCTGGAAACGATCATGCATGGCTATGAAATAGCGTCCTATACCGGAACCAATCCGCTCTCGGCCTTTGTCCGCGCCACGCAGGAAAATGCCAAAAAGGCTGCGACCGTCGGGTATGGCGAGGTGATCGCGTTCCTGGCCAGCGTTTACGGGGAAAAGAACCCAAGCCAGGAAGAGCGATTTCTTGAACGGATCGGAAAGTCGTATCTCTGATACCGGGTGAAATGCCCCCGCGTCTTTTCTCTAACGGACACCCTTCCTCTTCCATGCTGGCACGCCTGACGCAAATCACCGGTATGAGCACTCCGCTGCTGCTCGGCATCGCGCAGCGCGCCTGGTCGGTGTTCGCGGGCCTGATCACCATCCGCTTTGTCACGGCCGGAATGTCTGCCGCGGTGCAGGGTTACTATTATACTTTTGGCAGCCTCACCCAGTTGACGCAGCTGGTGGATCTGGGCCTGCAAATCGTGGTGGTGCAGTTCGCCAGCCACGAAGCTGCCCATCTGGTGTTCGGCAAGGGCGGTCGTGTCAGCGGTGCGGCCCAGGCGATGACGCGCCTGGCCGGCATCGGGCGATTCAGCCTGGCCTGGTTTGGCGCACTTTCCATCGTCCTGGTCGCCGGCCTGTTGGCGGCCGGCTATTGGATGTTTTCCTCCCGCACAGGGATCGCAGACTGGCAGACACCATGGCTGATGATGTGCGTGCTGGCGGCGGTTGACCTGTGGTGCAACAATTTTTTCTGGCTGCTGGAAGGCACCAACCAGCTCACCATCATTTATTTTTACCGCTTCGGCCGCGGCGTGGTCGCATCCCTGTCGCTGTGGTATTTCCTCAGCAACGGTTATGGACTTTACGCCCTGCCCCTGAGTCTGGCCGCTGCGGTCATATTCCTGCTGACCATCCTTGTTGTGTCCCGGATGCATTTCGTTCTATTCTTTTTCAAAACGCATCCGCCGGAAGGTGCCATTTCCTGGCGCCGGGAAATCCTGCCGCTGCAACTGCGCCTGGGCGTATCTCAGATTTCGGGTTTCATCCAATACAGCCTTTTTGTACCGATCACGTTCCGCATGGTTGGGCCAGTCGCGGCAGGACAAATGGGGCTTAGCTGGACGCTGGTCGACTCCATGACCGGCGTGGCGCTCTTATGGCCCGCGGTGAAATTTCCCGCCATGGGCGCGCTGGCGGCTCTACGCGACTGGTCCGGCCTCAACAAAATGACCTTGCGTGTCGGACTCCAAGCAGTCGTTCTGGTCGTTCTGGGCGCGGCGACGCTGATCCTGTTGCGCGCGGGCATCACGATATATCATTACCGCCTCGACGGCCGGCTTCTTCCTTTCCTGCCCTTCGCAATTCTGGCCGTGTCTTCCCTTTCCAAAATTCTGGCGAGCGTGATGATTTCCTATCTGCGGGCCCACAAAAAAGAACCGATCGTTGCGCTTACCTCTGTCGTCACACCTATCATGCTCATCGCCGCACTGAGTGGCGCGTATCTTGGCGGCACATTGGGTATCGTAATCGGATACGCGTCCGTCATGACATTCCTGATGCTGCCGGGAACGGCCTGGATACTGGTGCGAAGCCGCGCCGCATGGCATGAAAATCCGGCTATTCCGGCAGGATCTCCTCCCGAAATATTGCAGCGCTAACGCCTTGTTTTAGGGTGCCTGAAAGCATCCGCCTGAAGGAAACACCTTATGACGGTTTCAGACGCAACCTGCCTGATTTGCCGTGGAACCGTGCTGCAAGACCTGGTTCAGGGTCGAATTTTGCGGGGCGCGACCACCAAGGCTGACGCCCTTCATCCCTTCCGCCTGATGCAATGCCGCGACTGCGGGCATGTGCAGAAAGCTCTCAATGCGGATTGGCATGCGGCGATGGACGGTCTGTATGAGCGCCACTATGACGACTACAGAGTGGTCGGGCGTCAGGTGAATTTCGTCGGCGGCAAAATCGTCAATCGTGACGGGCTTGCCGTTCAAAAACTCGACGCAATGCTTGCGCTGGCCGAGGCCGGCACAATGCTCGACATCGGTTGCGGCGCCGGGCGGTTCTTGGAAGCATTCCGCGCCGAAAAGCCGCTTTGGTCTCTGGCCGGTTATGATGTGGGCGACCTGCACAAGGACAGTGTGCGGGAGCTTTCCGGCGCGGATTTCTTCCATGGCCT
>CAIOFO010000129.1 GCA_903857685.1 uncultured Alphaproteobacteria bacterium | reverse complement strand
GCTGGATCCGGTCAAGGCCGACGCGGAAAAGGCGGTCGGTCATCCGCTGGTGATCGAATATGGCCCGTCCAAGGGCCTGCAAACCCAGATCGAAGGCGGCGCGGCGTTCGAGGCGTCCATTCTCACGCGCGATGTCATTGACGCCATGATCGCCAAGAGCCGCATCGTGCCGGGAAGCGCCACCGATATCGGCCATGTCGTCGTGGCCTTTGCGGTCAAGGGCGATGCGCCCCGGAAGATCAATGTGAAGAGCGCGGCCGGCATCAAGGCCCTGCTGCTGGGTGCCCGGCAGGTGCGATGGCTGGGTATCGGCGCTTCCGCGCCCACGGTGAACAATTTGCTGGCCAAATTGAAGATCGGCGATGCGCTGGCCGGCAAGACCGCGACCGACACAGTCAGCCAGACCGCGCCGCAGGTCTCAGGCCCCGGCGAATATGAAGTGCTGCTCAACCTCAATAGCGAGCTGCATCCGATCAATGGCTGGACCCTGCTTGGGATCGTGCCCAAACCCTACCAGGTGCCGATTGTCGAGAGCGTCGGCATTGGCGCCCAGGGCGATGCCGCAAACGGCAAAGCCTTCATCGCCTTTCTGAAGAGCCGTGCATTTGAAAAGTCGCTGGTCGCCAGCGGCATGACCCGCTGACGTAACAGGAGACAGGACCATGAAATATTCCAGCTCGTTGATGCTTGGCGCGATGGCGCTGGCGCTGATGATGGTGGCGGGACAGGGCGACGCGCAGGAACAGGCCGCGCCCGCCGCGCCGCGCGCCCAGGCGCCGCAAGGCCTGACCACCCATGTCATCAAGGAAGGCAAGGTTTATTGGGTCGAGGGCGGTGGAGGCAATTCCGGCGTGATCATCGGCGACAAGGGCGTCGTGGTCATCGATGCCAAGACCACGCCCGAAGCGGGCGCGCAGCTTGTCGCCGAAGTCGCCAAGCTGACGCCGAAGCCCATCACCCATGTCATCCTGACCCACAGCGACGGTGATCATGTCAACGGCCTGGCGGGTTTTCCGGACGGCCTGAAGATCATCGCCCATGAGAACAACAAGATGGAGCAGATGGCCGTCTACCAGTTCGCGGCCGTTGAAATCGGCGGGGGAAAATGCATTCCGCCCGCCAACCGGCTGCCGAACCTGATCATTTTCAAGGACACCGTTTCCACGACCATTGATGGCGAACGCTTTGTCATCCATCACTTCGGCCCGGCCCATACCAGCGGCGACCTGGTGATCGAGATGCCGGCCTACAAGATCGCCTTTGTCGGCGACCTCATCACCAACAGCGTTTTGATACATCCCGAGAAGAACGGCACCTTCGAGGGCTGGTTCAAGAATGCCCAGGGGCTGCTTGGCCTGAATGTCGATTCCTATCTCGGCGGCCATGCCCGGGATTTGGACACCAAGGACAGCTTGCGCAAAATTGTTGCAGGCAATGAGGCCGTTCGCGCCAAGGCCGATCCACTGGTGGATGCCGGCAAGTCGCTCGCCGAGGTCAAGACGGCCATGGGCGACCCCGCCAAGGATGCGGCTGGCTGCCGGGGAATTCCATATCTCAGCCTGCCAAACATAGAATTTAATGAGCGTACGGACAGGAATAACGAACTAAAATAACAATAGTGCAGAAATGTGACACTTCGCAGCAAGCGACAAAAACCTTCAAATGAGGCGATGCGTCCAGTCTTATTTAGAGATATATATGACTCTATGTTGTTCGAGTAATCACAAGACCAAAGCGGCTCTTAAAGCCGTCGAAATTCAATAAGGCCCGCAAGGGCCACGGGAGCGAAACAGAGGAATTCTCGCGCAACCCCCATGGGGCGCGCCTGACTTGGCAATCCGCCAGTTCAAAAAAGCAATAACAGAGAGGGACAATAAATGCCGTCTAATTCATTGAGCCGACTGAAAGTGGTTTTCCTTGCGACGTCCGTGTTGACCGGATCCGTCGCGGTTGCCAGCGCCCAGGACACCTCGCCCGCGATCGAATCGGTGACGGTGACCGGCACGCATCTGACGGCCGGCTTCACGGCGCCGACGCCCGTGACCGTGGAGTCCGCGGCGGACCTTTTGGCCCGCGCTCCCTCGACGATTTCGGACGCGGTCAATCAGCTTCCCGAGATGCGGCAGACCACCACGAACACGCAGGCCCCGCGCGGCAACGGCAGCGGCGGCCAGAACCTCATCGATTTGCGCGGCCTCGGCGTGCAACGCACCCTGGTTCTGGTTGACGGTCAGCGCTGGGTCCCGACCAACATCAACGGCACGATCGACGTCAATCTGATCCCGACCAACGTCGTGAACCGCATCGACGTGGTCACAGGCGGCGCCTCGGCCGCCTATGGTTCGGACGCGGTCTCGGGCGTCGTGAACTTCATCACGAAGGATCACATCAGTGGTGCTCAGGGATCCGTTCAGTATGGCGAATCCGAACTGGGGGACAATATCGAGCCGGCCATGTCGCTGGCGACGGGCGGCAACTTCTTCAACAATCGTCTGGCGGTGGTAATCGCCGGCGATGCGTCCAACAACCATGGCGTTGGCACGATTTACAGCGCGCATCGCAACAATGAATATGGCGATGGCACGCCCAACGGGCAGTGGTGCTCGGTGGTCAATCCGGCAAATCATGCCGCATTGGGATTGCCGGCAACCTCCCTGGTCTCGAACTGCACCTGGTCCACGCAGGCCGCCGGCTCCGTCATTGTCGGTGCCAAGACCGCAACGGGCGCGAATTCGTCGGTCTTGAACCAGGTGGCGTTCGGTCCCAATGGCGTGCCTTACAATTTCAACCTCGGGACTGTTGCCAGCACGCTGATGTATGGCGGCACCGCCAACCCGAACGACCCGCACGGCAACCCGAATGGCGACTGGCTGCTGGAGGCGCCGCACAAGAGAGCGGCGGCCTATGGCCGGATGACCTTTGCGCTGGACGACGATACCAGCGTCTTCGTCAGTTACAATTTCGGCACCAACAGCCAGAAGGGCCTCAGCACCTTCCATCAGGAAACCAACATCATTGTTCCGGTATCCGGCCCCTTCGCCAACCCCTATGTCCCGGCCGCCATCCAGGCGATCGCCGTCGCCAACAATTTGGCCACGATCACCGTGGGCCGTCAGGAAGAGGGCCTGGGCGGTTATCAGTTCCTCCAGTCCGATACCGTCAATCGCGGTGTGATCGGTGCCAGCGGCAAGGTGTTCAAGAACTGGTCCTGGGACGTTTCCTGGGAACATGGTCAGACCCAGGAATCCTCGAACCTCCTGAGCAACGTCCTGGAAGGCAACTATCTTGAATCGCTGTTTGCCGTGACGGGGCCCAATGGCGTCCCGGTTTGCGGTCCGGTGGCGAACAACCCGAACTTCGCGACGGGCGGCATCGGCGCCGGCCGCGCCTTCCAGGTCCAGGCCGGATGCGTGCCTTACAATATCTTCGGCACGACGGTCGGCAGCTACAATGTGGGTAATCCGCCCTATTCGACCGCCAGCCTCTCGGCGTCGGTTCTGTCCGGAAATGTCGGCCAGCAGGGTGCACTGAACTATTTCGCGCATGCCACAAATGTCCTCACCATGATCCAGCAGGACGTGCTGGACGCGAACATCCATGGCTCGGCGTTCGACGACTGGGCCGGCCCGGTTGCCCTCGCCGCCGGCATCTCGCATCGCCGCGAAGGCGCCTCCAATGCGACCGACGGCTTCGGTGTCAACAACTACTCCCTGTCCAACAACGGAACGACCTACAACGGCTCGTTCCAGGTCACGGAAGGGTATGTCGAGGTGGGCGTGCCGCTGCTCAAGGATGCATTCCTGGCCCAGTCCCTGGATACCGACATCGCCGTGCGCGTCACGGGCTACAGCCAGTCGGGGGTTCGCGCGACCTGGAAGGTTGGCGTCAACGACCAGGTGAACGACTGGTTGCGCCTGCGCACAACCGTCTCGCGCGACGTTCGCGAGCCGGCCATCAGCGATCTGTATGCGCCGCAGTCCCTGGGCATCACTGCCTCCTTCTCCAACCCGGTTACCGGAAAATCCGGTCCGGAATACACGCTCAGCGGCGGCAATCCGAACCTCAAGCCCGAGGTTTCCACCAGCTATGTGTTGGGCGCGGTGTTCACGCCCGGTGACGGCTGGCTGCAGGGCCTCAACGCCTCGATCGACTACTACAACACCACCATCAAGGGCGTTATCTCCTCCGTCTCGGCGGCAAACACCGCCACCTATTGCGCCCAGGGCCTGCAGAACGGTTACTACTGCCAGTTCATGAGCAACAATGGTCCCGGCGGCGCGCTGCAGATCCAGACGCTTGTGGCCAATCTCAACAAGCAGCTGACTGACGGCATGGACTTCGAGTTTGGCTACCATGTGCCGGACGATTACATGATGGGTCTGCCCGGCGGCATAACGCTGCGCTGGCTCACCACCTGGACCAATACGCTGGCCACCACAACGGCGGTCAATCGTCTTAATGTTGCGGGATCGGGCGTCGGCGGCGGTGTGCCCAACTGGGTCAGCAACCTGAACCTAACTTATGTGTACGATGCCTTTTCGACCAACCTCCAGTTCCGCTACTCCGGCGCCCTGAAAGCCGATGCCACTCTCGTGGGCCCGGGCCAGGCCGGCTATGATCCCGCGCTGTCAAACAGCATCAGCAGGAACCTGTTCCCCTCTCGGACTTATCTTGATCTGGGTGAAACGGTCGACCTGGGAAATCATTTTGGCGTGGCGCTCCAGGCATTCGCCAACATCAACAATGTGACGAACAAGCATGCACCCGGCGTCGGTCAGGCGCTGGTTGCCTTCGTCACCGGCGGCAATCCGTATGACATGATTGGCCGGACTTATAAGGGTGGCATTCGCTTCCAGTTCTAGAGTCCGGTATCCGGCCGCATGAACCAGCAGGCGCGGGGCAGTCAATCTGCTCCGCGCCGGTGGCTGGCAACGGCGGTCGTTTTCGTTTCTGGATCGGCGCGAACGAAATTCGTCTGAATGGCCGGCGTCTTCGCGCCGACGGGCTGCGGAAAAATTTCTGCACAATTGGCAAGCACGCTGGCGTCGGTGACGCGCGGGATTTTGCCAATCGGTCCGGAACCGGCGTTTGAATAAATCACCGCGGAATTTGCCGATAATCTCGACAACATCCGCAGGTTTGATATAGTCATATGTATGACGAAATCTCTGAAGGAAAAAGCGAGTGCAATGCCGGTTTCCGGCAAATTGCGCGCAGACGCAACCAACAAGGGGGACAAAATGGAAAGACGTGAAGTGCTTACGGGCGGCGCAATTCTGGCTGCGCTGCTGGGTGCCGCAGCAACCGCGAACTCCGCGCTCGCACAAGGCGACGGCCTGGCCACGGCCAAGGGCGTTCCGGGCCCCAAGGTTTCCACCGACGATTACATCGAGATTCTGCAGCTCTACAACCGCTACTGCCACACGCTCGACATGGGCACCGGCGATGCGTTTGCGGCATGCTTCACGCCGGACGGCGAATTCACCGGCGGACGTCCGCCGGGCAAGGCCACTGACGACCGCACACCCCGCAAGGGAACGGCGGCGCTGACCCAGATGGGCAGCACCAGCGGCACGCGTCACTTCATCACCAATCTGCTGATTACCAAGACGCCCGAAGGCGCCAAGGGATCCTGCTACCTGCTTCTGTATAGCGCGCGCACCGTGCCGGACTCCTGGGTCGAAGTGTCGGTCTATGACGACACGCTGGTGAAGACGGCCGATGGCTGGAAATTCAAGAAGCGCGTGGTGTGGCGCGACGATGACGACATCACGCCCTTCAAGCCCAAGCCGATGCCCCCGCGGGCCGGCGGCGCACCGCGTTAAAACAAGATTTCGGAGGAATCAGGAAAATGAAAACCAACACTGCAATTCTTGGACTGGGGCTGGCGCTTTCGCTCGCCTGCGGTTCATCGGCGTTCGCGCAAGGGTTTGCCGGGCCCAAGGTGGCCGACGCCAAGCCGGGCGAAATTCGCCTGTTCGTGACGGCCGCCATCCGCGAGCCGCTGGACGCGGTCATGGCAAAGGCCCAGGCCGCCGTCGGAAAGCCCCTGGTTGTCGAATATGGTTCGGCCCGCGGCAATCTGAAGGACGAAATCCTCAAGGGCCAGGATTTTGAAATTGCAATCCTTCTGCCCGACGTCAATCAGGAACTGCTCGCCGCCGGAAAGATCCGTCCCGAGGCATTCGAGATTGCGCGCGTTCCGGTGGCGATCGGCCTTCGCGGCGATGTGCAGGTTGATGTCAGCACCCCGGCCGCAATCAAGGCGGCGATGCTCAAGGCAAAGTCGATCAAGTATGCCCCGACCGGCGCGGCCTTGCTGACCGTCAAGAACCTGTTCGCAAAACTGGACGTCGGCGACAAGGTCCATGATTCCAGCACCTTGCGGGAGGAAGTCCCGCTGGCCGCCGGAGAATATGAGCTGAATTTCTATCCGCTCAGCGAAATCATTCCCAACAAGAAGCTGAAAAATCTTGGCCCCGTGATTCCCCAGCTGCAAGTCCCCTCAACCATTCAGGTCGTCATCGGCAAGAACGCCAACGATGCCAAGGCGGCACGCACCCTGATCAATTTCCTCCAGGGTCCGGCGATCGACGAGGCGCTGAAGGCTGACGGCATGGACAAAAGCGTCATCAACTCAACCCTCAAATAGGCATTTGTGAACGGGCAACGGCGTTTTCGGAAAATCTCGGAACTCTGCGCCCGGAGTGGCTTCGCTCAGTCCCGTCGGACTTTCCCCTGATGCGGGACGAGAACTTGGGGTCCAGCGACAAATATCGCTGGACCCCTTTTTTGGTGCAAACGGAGTAATTGATCTGTCGGCCTTTTGGCTGCCGATCATCGGACTTATCGGAATTTCGACGGAGCTTGACGGGATATTATGGTGGGCAAGGTTTACAGCGACGCCAAAGAGGCCCTCAAGGGGCTCACCTTTGACGGCATGACGCTGATGTCAGGCGGATTCGGGCTGTCGGGGAACCCGGAAAGCCTTATTGCGGCCCTGACGCTTGATGGGGTGAAAAACATCACCGTCATCTCCAACAATTGCGGCGCCGACAATTTTGGACTCTGGACCCTGCTGAACAATGGACAGATCAAGAAAATGATCTCGTCCTATATCGGCGAAAACAAGCTGTTTGAGCAACTGTACCTGTCCGGCAAGCTCGAACTGGAACTCAATCCGCAGGGGACGCTGGCCGAACGCATTCGCGCCGGCGGCGCCGGCATTCCGGCCTTCTACACCAGGACCGGCGTTGGCACCGTCGTCGGTGAAGGCAAGCCGACGGAAGAGTTTGAAGGCGAATCCTATCTGCGCGAGACGTGGCTGCGCGCCGACCTTTCCATCGTCAAGGCCTGGAAGGGCGACAGTGAAGGCAATTTGGTCTATCGAAAGACGGCGCGCAATTTCAATCCCTGCATGGCGACGGCGGGCAAATTCACCATTGCCGAAGTGGAAGAACTGGTCCCCAACGGGACCCTGGGGGCCGACTTGATTCATACGCCCGGCATCTATGTATCGCGGCTCTTCCAGGGTGGTCCTTACAAGAAGCTGATTGAACACCGCACTTTCCGGGCGCGTCAGCCGGCCGGGATATCCTGATGCCCTGGACCCGCGAACAAATGGCCGCTCGCGCCGCGCGCGAATTGAAGGACGGCTTTTACGTCAATCTGGGGATCGGCATACCGACCCTGGTTGCGAATTACATCCCCGACGGCATGAAGGTGACGCTGCAAAGCGAAAATGGCATGCTGGGAATAGGCCCTTTTCCCTACGAGGGCGAGGAGGATGCGGACCTGATCAACGCGGGCAAGCAGACGGTCACCGAGCTGCCCGCCACAAGCTACTTTTCCTCATCCGAAAGCTTTGCGATGATCCGCGGCGGCCATATCGACATGGCCGTTCTGGGTGCGATGGAAGTGTCGGAAAAAGGCGATATCGCAAACTGGACCATTCCCGGCAAAATGGTAAAGGGCATGGGCGGTGCGATGGACCTGGTGGCGGGCGTCAAGCGGATCATTGTCGTGATGGAACATGCCAACAAGTCGGGTCAGCCCAAGATTCTGAATTCCTGCACCCTGCCGCTGACCGGCAAGAGCTGCATTGATATGGTGATCACGGATTTGGCCGTGTTCGAGGTGGATCGCAAGGGCAGCGGCCTGACCCTGATTGAACTTGCGCCGGGCGTCTTGCTGGATGACGTCAGGGCGAAAACACAGGCGGACTTCCGCGTGAGAAAATCTCCGTGACGGCAGCCTTTATCTGCGACGGAATTCGTACACCATTTGGCCGCTATGGCGGCGCCCTCGCGGCGGTCAGGCCGGACGATCTTGCAGCGCTTGCGCTCAAGACGCTCGTTCAGCGCCATTCGCAGCTTGATCCGGCGGCTGTGGACGAAATTGTTCTTGGCTGCGCCAACCAGTCCGGGGAAGACAACCGCAATGTCGCCCGCATGGCGGGCCTGTTGTCGGGCCTTCCGCAAAGCGTTCCGGGGGTCACCGTCAACCGGCTGTGCGCCTCCGGCCTTGAAGCCGTGGCCTATGCCGCCAGGTCCATCATCAGCGGCCAGGCCGACCTGGTTCTTGCCGGCGGTGTGGAAAGCATGACCCGCGCGCCCTATGTCATGGGCAAGGCTGAATCGGCCTTTTCGCGTTCGGGCAAGATTGAGGACACCACCATGGGCTGGCGGTTCGTCAACCCGGCCATGCAAAAAGCCTATGGCGTCGATTCCATGCCGGAAACCGCCGAGAATGTCGCGGCGGAATACAAGATCGGCCGCGCAGATCAGGACGCGTTTGCGCTGCGCAGCCAGCAGCGAACGGCGGCAGCGGCGGCCCGCGGCTATTTTGACGGCGAGGTGATGGCGGTGTCTGTCCCCGGCGGCAAGAGCGGTCCGGTGCAGGTCACGCGCGATGA
The DNA here is from genome assembly GCA_903857685.1 of uncultured Alphaproteobacteria bacterium. GTDB lineage: Bacteria > Pseudomonadota > Alphaproteobacteria > Micropepsales > Micropepsaceae > Rhizomicrobium. The sequence goes on along the minus strand of CAIOFO010000129.1, from coordinate 2,540 downwards.
ACATCCGCGGCCGGAGACCAGTTTGGAAAATCTCGCCAAACTGAAGCCTGTGGTTCGCGAAGGCGGCACGGTAACCGCGGGAAATGCCTCGGGCATCAATGACGGCGCGGCGGCGACCATCATTGCCTCGGAAGACGCGGTCAAAAGGCAAGGCCTCACGCCCCGGGCGCGCATCATCGGATATGCCACGGCGGGTGTGGCGCCCCGCGTCATGGGAATTGGGCCAGTGCCCGCGACGCAGCGCCTGATGCAAAAGCTGGGTCTTAAGATAAATGATTTTAATGTGATTGAGCTCAATGAGGCATTCGCCGCCCAGGCGCTTGCCGTCCTGCGGGAGCTGGGATTGCCGGACGATGCGGCGCATGTGAATGCCAATGGCGGCGCGATCGCGATCGGTCACCCTCTTGGCGCGTCCGGCACCCGGCTGGCGCTGACTGCGATGCGGGCGCTGGAAAGCGCAAAAGGCCGGTATGCCCTGGTGACGCTTTGCATAGGCGTCGGGCAGGGCGCCGCACTGGCGATGGAACGGGTTTGAACATCTTTTCGCCCAGAAGGCCGGTTATTTGACTGGCGTTGGGCACAATTTGCGTACCTTTATGAAAGGCGTGTCTCGATGCAAAAAAAGATTGCCTTGATCGGCCCTCTGCTGATTGCCCTTGGATGTTCCGCGCAGGCGCAATCCCTGCAGACACCCGGCTATACAGCCGCGCAGGCGAAACGCGGAGAGGCCGCCTATGTGCAAAGCTGTACCGGTTGCCATGGCGACCAGCTGGATAACGGCGAAGGCGACGGCGCTCCCGCGCTTGTGGGGCCGGCCTTTGTCCAGCAATGGAATACCAAGACGCTGGATGAACTGTTCAACTACCTGAACGACAGCATGCCCGCCAGCGCTCCCGGCTCACTCGCCCCGACGACCAATGCCGATATCCTGGCATTTCTGCTGAGCAAGAACGGCATTGCGGCCGGCGCGGCTGAATTGCCGGCCGATGCGGCCAAACTGAAGGGCATGTCCGGACCCAAATAGGCCGTGACGGGCTCCGCCGTCAGCGGACGACCACTTTGTACTGAAAGCCGATGGCCGTGCAGTAGGACCGGCGCCACTCGACAGGGTGGCCGTCCTTGGCAAAGGCGCAACGCTTGATTTCCATCAGCATCGTATCTTCCATGACCCCGAGCATTTTCGCCATCGGCGCATCCATGGCGACTGCCAGATGTTCCTCGACGCGGGTGATGGCAACCTTGAAATGGGCTTCATAGGCCGGATAGAGCAATGGCTCAAATTCGCTGAGATCCATATCGAGTATTCCGGCAAAGCGGTCCGCCGGCAGCCAGATGTCTTCCGCCAGAACGATATGTTCATCGCGGGTTCGCACGCGTTTCAATTTGATCGCTTCCTGACCGGGCTTCAGTTCCAGCGCGGTGCGCACTTCCTGCGGCGGCGCCATGCGGCGGCGGTCCAGGACATGGCCGTGCGGCATGAGGATCGTGCCGTCCTGCGATAGATGCCCGAAAAACCGGAACATGGGTGTGGCAAAACCGGAGCGGCGAACAAAAGTGCCCTTGCCGTGAACGCGGTCCACCAGGCCTTCGGCGACAAGCAGGTCCATGGCCTTGCGCACAGTGCCGACCGAAACGCGATTCTGTTTGGCGAGCTTTGCTTCCGTCGGAATGGCATCGCCGGGTTTCCACTCACAACGTGTGATGGCCTGGGCGACAAGATCCCGGATTTTCAGATAGCGAGGCAGTCTTGGGTCAGTCATGTGATCAGCCAGTAACCGCCGGGAAAATGCGTCCGAGATAAACGCACAACCCGTTATTTTTAAAGAAAAATTGGCGAAAATTCGGGGCGCCGTTCAACACCGGAACCTTAGGAGATCAACTCCGCCAGTGTCAAATTTCAGCGCAATCGCCGCCGGCGACCGGCAGGAAGCCGCGCATTCGGCAGGGCATGGACATCGCCGCGACGTGTCGCTGGCCGCGCGATCATCATGATGCGCGCGGCTTCGCCAAAATCCGAAGGCAGTAGCAAGACAGAAAGTCGCAGCAGGAATTGTTTGGCGGGAGCCTCGGCGCGGCCCGCGCAATGCATGAGGCGGCAGGAGTCTGCTCCGGAATTTTTTGCTGCGGTGCGGTATTTTTTCGCCGGTGCCGCCCGGAACGGGTGTGAAGCATGCTTAACACCAAACATCTGTCAGCAGGCTGCCGCCAAAGCTGGCAAAAGTCGGCAGCGCCGCCTATAACATACATAGGACTGTATCAATCAATTCCTGGCGGCAGACCGGGACATTCAATAACGATAAACCTCATGGGGCAGGCAGGGCGCGCGGCTGCGGAACAGCCAGCAAAGTCCACGAACAGAAACTGGAGAAGAAATGTCTAATACCCGCGCTGAAAACGCATTTGGTCTGGAGCGTCACGGATTTAAGGATCTGAAGGCGGTAAACTGGAATCTGTCCGTTCCCGCGCTTTATGAAGAGTCCCTCCGCAGGGACGAGGGCAAATTGGCCAAGGACGGGCCGCTGGTGGTTCTCACCGGGAAG